>CAZULR010000162.1:0-6095 GCA_964621235.1 uncultured Acidimicrobiaceae bacterium | reverse complement strand
TGAGCGGGGCCAAGACGGCCTCACTGCTCGACCTCGCCGACAAGGTGGCCTCGGGCCAGGTGGCCCTCGAGCGGACGGGTCGCCTCTCCGACGACGACGTGGTGGCCCACCTGACCGTGGTCCGGGGGATCGGTCCGTGGACGGCGCAGATGTTCCTCATGAACGCCCTGGGCCGGCTCGACGTGTGGCCGACGGGGGACTACGGGGTGCGGGCCGGTTTCGCCCGGGCGTGGGGGATGGACGCACTGCCCGATCCGAAGGACCTGCACGGGCTGGGCGAGCCGTTCCGACCGTTCCGCAGCGTGGTGGCCTGGTACTGCTGGCGGGCGGCGGACGAGGGTTAGGCCGGGTCGGGCGCGGCCTGCAGCGCCCGGCAGATATCGCCGAAGTGCCTCGGGTCGGGCCGGCGCGTGCACTCGAGGCTGACCGAGTCGGCGATGCCCGCCACCTTGGCCCGGATCAGCGGGGCGATGGCGTCGCGGCGGCCCACCACGGCGATGGACTCGACCATCTCGTAGGTCACGAGCTCCGCCATGTCGTCCCAGCGCCCCTCCTTGGAGAGCGCGTTGAGGCGCGGGTGCAGGCCCTCCCACCCGTTGCACTCGAGCACCCGGGCGTAGGCGGGCGTGGACCCGTAGAAGGCCAGCTGCCCCCGCGCCGTGGCGACGGCCTCGTCGAGCTCGGCCCCGGTGTCACCCGTGGCGACCATCACCACCACGGTCACCTCGAGATCCGACCGGTCCCGTCCGGACGCGGCCAGGCCCTCGGCGATGGTCGGCAGCGTCAGGTCGGTGAGGGACGTACGGGTGGCGAAGGGATGGACCAGGATGCCGTCCGCCACCTCGGCGGCCACCCGGGTCAGGTGCGGCCCGACGGCGCCGAGTCGGATGCGCGGATGGCCGAAGGCGGCGGGCCCCGGGTCGAAAGCGGGTGGCAGGAGGGTGTGGGTGTAGAACTCGCCCCGGAAGTCGAGGGGCGCCGTGCCGTCCCAGGCGTCCCAGATGGCCCGGATGGCCGTCACGAGCTCGCGCAGTCGGGCGGCCGGGCGCGACCAGGGCATCGAGTAGCGGCGCTCGATGTGGGGCCGGACCTGGGTGCCCATTCCGAGCGTGAACCGTCCGGCCGACACGTCCTGCAGGTCACGGGCGATGGTGGCCAGCAGCATCGGGGTCCGGGCGAAGGCGATGGCGATGGCCGTGCCGAGCTGCAGGGTCGTCGTGCGGTCGGCGGCCAGCACCAGGGGGAGGAACGGGTCGTGACGGGTCTCGTAGGTGCAGGCCCCGTCGAACCCGGCCGCCTCGAGCTCGGCGAACAGCTCGCCGGCCGTGGCCAGCTCGGGGACCGGGACCGTGGTGAGGACGTCCATGCGTCGGCTCATCCGGGGCGGGCGGCGGGGTCGGGGCGCCGTCGTTGTCTGGGTGCTGCCTCGGTCACGGTCGGTCCCCTCCGGCACGGTGGACGCCGTGCACCGGGCACGAACCTATCCGGGCCCGTTGGACGCGGGCGCCGGCAGGGTGGGTCGGAGTCCCCACCGCGCTGTCGCAATTCCGCCAGTCAACCCGTCCCGGATCGGCCACACTGTCTCCGTGTACGAGGACCCGGACCGCTGCTACGTCGCCGTGCAGTCGCGTGACCCGCGCTTCGACGGCTGGTTCGTGACCGCGGTGACCTCGACCGGCATCTACTGCCGACCGAGCTGCCCGGCGCGCACGCCCTTCCGGCGCAACGTCCGCTTCCTGCCGACGGCGGCCGCCGCCCAGCGGGCCGGGTTCCGCGCCTGCAAGCGGTGCCGTCCCGATGCCACACCGGGCTCGCCGCAGTGGGACGCCCGGGCCGACGTGGTGGCCCGGGCCATGCGGCTCATCGCCGACGGCGTGATCGACCGGTCCGGCGTGCCGGGCCTGGCCGCCGAGCTCGGCTACAGCGTCCGCCAGCTCGAGCGCCTCCTGCTGGCCGAGGTCGGTGCCGGCCCGGTGGCCCTGGCCCGGGCCCAGCGGGCCCAGACGGCGCGGGTTCTGATCGAGACCACCTCGCTGCCCATGGCCGACGTGGCGTTCGGTGCGGGCTTCGCCAGCATCCGGCAGTTCAACGACACCGTCCGCGCCGTGTTCGACGCGTCGCCCACCGCCCTGCGGACCCGGCGGACGGGCCGCACCGCCGAGCGCGCGGCCGGGGCGCTCGTCGTCCGGCTGCCCTTCCGCCGGCCGCTCCGACCCGACAACCTGTTCGGCCACCTGGCCGCCACCGCGGTGCCCGGTGTCGAGGAGGTGGTGGGGACCACCTACCGCCGGACCCTGCGGCTGTCCCACGGACCGGGGGTGGTGGCGCTGACCCCGGCGTCCACCCACATCACCTGCCGCGTCGACCTCGCCGACGTGGCCGACCTGACGACGGCGATCGCCCGCTGCCGGCGGCTGCTCGACCTCGACGCCGATCCCGAAGCGGTCGACCGTGCGCTCGGTGACGACCCGGTCCTCGCCCCCCTGGTGGCCGGAGCACCGGGTCGACGGGTCCCCCGCACCGTCGACGGTGCGGAGTTCGCCGTGCGGGCGGTGCTGGGCCAGCAGGTGTCGACGGCCGCGGCCCGCACGACGACGGCCGCACTGGTGGCGTCCCACGGCGAGCCGATCGACGACCCGGCCGGCGGACTCACGCACCTCTTCCCGACTCCCGAGTGCCTGGTGGACGCCGATGCGGCCCTGCCCGCCACCCGTCGCCGCACCCTGGCCGCCGTGGTCGACGCGCTGGCCTCGGGGCGGCTCGATGTCGGGCCCGGTGCCGACCGCGCCCGCTGTCGGGCGGCGCTCGGCGCGCTGCCGGGCGTCGGCCCCTGGACGGTCGAGATGGTGGCCCTGCGCGCGCTCGGCGACCCTGACGCCTTTCCGGCCACCGACCTGGGCGTGCGGCGGGCCGCCGGCGCACTCCGCCTTCCGACCGCGCCTGCGGCACTGCGGGATCACTCTCGGGCGTGGCGTCCGTGGCGGGCCTACGCCGTCCAGCACCTTTGGGCGGTGGGCGACCACCCGGTCAACCAGTGGCCCCCGCGGCCCGGGCGATCCGTCCACCCGGATCGAGACCTGTCGGAACGACGCGCCGCTGCGGCGCAGAAGGAGGCCACCCGTGCCTGACGTACCCACCACTGAGACGTGCTTCACCGTCATCGACAGCCCGATCGGCCCGCTGACGCTGGTCTCCCGTGCCGGACGGCTCACCAGCCTCGCCATGGACGGGCAGACGCACGTCGTACCGCCGCCCCCGGGCAGTCGGAGGGACGACGGTGCGTTCGCCGATGTGGCCACCCAGCTCGACGAGTACTTCGCCGGCGAACGCACCGGGTTCGACGTGCCGATGGACCTGGAAGGAACGGAGTTCCAGCGGGCCGTGTGGACACAGCTGTGCGCCATCCCCTACGGCCGGACCATCAGCTACGGCGAGTTGGCCCGTCGGGTCGGCAACCCGAAGGCGGCGCGGGCCGTGGGGACGGCCAACGGGCACAACCCGGTGGCGCTGATCGTGCCCTGCCACCGGGTGATCGCCGGGGACGGCGGCATCGGCGGCTACGGGGGCGGCACCGCCCGCAAGTCGCTCCTGTTGGAGCTCGAGCGGGCCCACCGGCGCGAAGCCGGCTGACCGCGTGCGGTCCGCCCGGCCGCCGGCCGGCCGGGCCGTCGTAGTGTGGTCCCGATGGGACCGGCCGCACAGGGATCGCCCGGGGGCGGGCGGGACGAGGTGGTGGCGGTCGTGGTGGTCGACCACGGTTCACGCCGGACCGAGTCCACGGCCTCGTTCGAGGAGTTCGTGCGCTCCTCGGCGGACCGCCTGCCCTACCCGATCGTCGAGCCCGCCCACATGGAGCTGGCCGAGCCGTCGATCGCCACGGCGTTCGACCGCTGCGTCGACCGCGGCGCCACCACGGTGGCCGTGGCACCGTGGTTCCTCGGCCCGGGAAACCACTGGGACCGGGACATCCCCGCGCTGTCCGCGGCGGCGGCCGAGCGGCACCCGGGTGTCCGGTGGCTGGTGGCTGCACCGCTCGGGCCCGACCCCCTCCTGCTGGAGCTGGTCGACCGGCGGGTGGCCCGGTGCCTCGATCACGTGGCCGGTCGGGCGGGGGCGTGCGAGGCCTGCGCCGGCACGGCGCGGTGCGTGCTGCACTGAGCGGCCACGACGGCGGCCACGGCGGCGGCGACGGGTGTCGGAGCGCTCGCTGTTACTGGCTGCAGCGGTCGCCCAACCACGGCTGCTGGCCGTCGAGGGCGAAGAGGGCCACGGCCACCGTGTCCTGCTCGGGCCTGGTCGCCTCGTTCGGCGGGACCCCGACCAGGAGCCCGAGCCCGGCGGCCGAGGCGGCTGTGTTCCAGGTGGGCTGGCTGAACTGGAACGCGCCCATGTAGAGGCCGTTGGGCGAGACGACGCCGTAGTCGCCCCCGGACTCGGCCTGGACCACACAGGTCAGGAAGGTGTTGAGCGCCGGATCGGGCAGATTCGGATAGGGGTCGCCGTTCGAGGCCGGTGCGGTCGGCACCGGGGTCGGCCCGGCCGACGGGGCCGTGACGGTCGTCGGCGCCCGGGTGGCGATGGTCGCCGCCGTGGTGCTCGGGGTCGCCTTCTTGGGTGCCCGGGCCACGGCCGTCGCCGCCGCCTTGGCCTGGGCCGCCTGTTGGGCGGACACGGCGGCGGCCAGCTGCCCGGTCACCTGGGCCTGCTGGGCCTCGAGGGCGGCGGCGGCGGCATCCGCCGTGCCCAGCGCCGCGGCCTGGTGCGCCTGGTCGGACCGGTCCTGGGCCTGACGGGCCTGGAGGGCCGACTCCTGGGCCTGCAGGGCGTGCTGGGCCGTGTGCAGCTGATCCATCTGGGTCGTGATGTTGCCCACCGCCAGGCTGGCGTACTCACTGGCTGCCTGGGCCCGGGCCGATCCGCCGGCGAACAGCGTGGTGTCGCTGCTCGACGAGTCCGCCCCCGAGTCGATGTACGACTGGATGGCCTGGCTCTGGACGACGTGCAGGTGTTGAGCGAGGTCGCGCTGGTCGGCCGCCAGCTGCTGGTCCAGCTGGGCGATGGCCTGGGCGTCGTCGGCCACCTTGGCCGCGGCCACCGAGGTCTGCTGACGGGCGGCGTCGACCTGTAGCTGCTCGAGCACCAGGCGCTGGGCCACGGTGGCGGCCTGGGACTGGAGACTGCCGATGGTGTCGGCGCCGGCAGGGCCGAGCGCCGCCCCGAGGGGAAGGCATGCGGCGACCACGAGCAGGGGGAGGCACAGGGCCCGGAACGATCGACGGGCCCGCCTCGCTGCGTCTGGCCCCGTCAACGGGGTCGATCCGGAGCGAAACACGAGACCACGAATCTACCGGCCGGTGGGTACGCCCGACAAGCCGCCCTTGAACCCCTGGTCAGGGAGGTGCCCGGAAAAGTGCCCTTCGGCCCTGCCCGGTCCGGTGGAGCCGTCGTAGGTTCACGTCAGGCGTGGGAGGAGGGACCATGGCACGCTACGACGACCAGTTCATGCGGCACACCGACGCGCTGGCCTGGAACATGGAGCACGACCCGGGACTGCGGTCGACCATCGTGGGGGTGACGTGGCTGGGTGCCCGTCCCGACCTGGAGGTACTGACCGCCCGGCTCGACCGGGCCACCCGGATCGCTCCACGGTTCCGCCAGCGCCCGGTGCGGCCACCGGGCCTGTTCGCCACGCCCCGGTGGGTCGACTGCGACCTCGACCTGTCCATCCACCTGCGCCGGATCGACGCCCCCCATCCCCACACGGCACGCACCGTCCTCGAGTTCGCCCGGGCCGAGGCCATGACCGAGTTCGACCCCAGCCGTCCGCTGTGGGCCATGACGCTCATCGAGGGCCTGGAGGGCGATCGGGCGGCACTGGTGCTGAAGCTCCACCACTCGCTGACCGACGGCGTCGGAGCCGTGCAGCTCGGCTTCCTCCTGTTCGAGCTGTCCCCCGAGATGGAGCCGGTGGTGCCGGTGGAGGACGTCGGGCCCGAGCCCGAGCCGAGCGGACCGGAGCTCACCCGGGAGGCGCTGGCCCGCTCGGTGCGCAGCATGGTCTCGACGGCCCGGGGCGGCGTGGGCCGGATCGTGCC
>CAZULR010000161.1:0-6102 GCA_964621235.1 uncultured Acidimicrobiaceae bacterium | reverse complement strand
CGCTGGTGGCCGACCTGGCCGAGCGGGGCGTCACCAAGCCCGTGCTGCCGGGGATCATGCCGGTCGAGCGCCTCAGCTCCGTGCCGGGGATGGCCCGCATGGGTGCCGCCGTCCCGGCCTGGATGGTCGAGCGCCTGGAGGCGGCCGACGCCGAGGGCGGGGCCGAAGCCGTCCGCCACGAGGGCGTGGCCTGCGCCACCGAGCTGTGTCAGCAGCTGCTCGACGCCGGTGTGCCCGGCCTGCACTTCTACACGCTCAACCGGTCGAGTGCGACGCGTGAGATCTACGCCGCCCTCGGCCTCGGCCGGAACTGACCGGACTCAGCCGGCCAGGAGGCCGGCGAGCGCGTCCCGCGTGGCCCCGACGACGGCCGGGTCGGACGAGCCGATGCCCAACCGGAGCTCGGTGACGCCGGCGTCGACGTAGGCACCGACCCCGTCGACGATCCGTTCCGGCGAGCCGGCGAGGAGGAGGTCGGCCCCGCTGGCCACGCCCTCGAGGTCGAGGACGCGCCGGTAGGCGGGCAGCTGGGCGTAGAGCTCGTCGGCCGCCACCGCCTCGGCGTGGACGGCCGCCGGGTCGTCGGTGACCGCCACCGACACCATGGCCTGGATGCGGGGGCCCGGTCGTCCCGCCCCGTCCGCCGCGGCCACGATGGCCGGTGCGATGTGCGTGGCGATCGTCCGCGGGCCGCAGGAGCCGAGGGTGGTGCCGTCGGCGACCCGTCCGGCCAGGTCGAGCATGCGTGGTCCGAGGGCCGCCAGGAGCAGGGGGCACGGGTCGGCCTCGATGGTCAGCCACCCGTGGGTCTCGACGATGTCCCCGGCCACGTCGGCCGGCTCCCCCCGCAGCAGGGGCGCCAGCGCCGCCAGGAACTGGGCCGTGCGGGTGAACGGCCGGTCGTAGGGCTCGCCGAAGAAGCCCTCGGTGACCAGGGCGTGGGAGGGCCCCACCCCGAGGGTGAACCGGCCGCCCAGCGCGCCCTGCGCCGTCCGGGCCTGGGCGGCCAGGGCCAGTGGATGACGGCCGGCGAGGGGCACCACCGACGTCCCGAGGCCACGCAGGCCGGGCACGTCGGCGCCGACGGCGGCCAGGGCGACCACCGGGTCGACGCCGAAGATCTGCGACACCCAGAAGGTGTCGAAGCCGGCGCGCTCGGCCCAGCGGGCCTCGGCGCGGACCTGCTCGATGCCGGTCATCCCGGTGCCCACGCCGTAGCCGACGGGCACGTCCCAGGGGTTCGCCATGGGGCGACACTACCGAGACCGAGGACCTCCGGACCCGGTTCGACCGTCTCCGGTGGGGCGGATTAGCCTGCCCACATGGCAGCCAAGAACCCCATCCACGTCACCGTCACGGGCGCCGCCGGCCAGATCGGCTACGCCCTCCTCTTCCGGATCGCCTCGGGTGCCCTGTTCGGCCCCGACCAGCCGGTGGTGCTGCGCCTCCTCGAGATCGAGCCCGGGATGAAGGCGCTCGAGGGTGTGGTGATGGAGCTCGACGACTGCGCGTTCCCCCTGATCGGCGACATCGTGACCACCACCGACCTCGACACCGCCTTCGACGGCACCTCCTGGGCGTTGCTGGTCGGTTCGATCCCCCGTAAGGCCGGCATGGAGCGGGGCGACCTGCTGACGGTCAACGGTGGGATCTTCGGTCCCCAGGGCCAGGCCATCGCCGCCAACGCCGCCTCCGACGTGCGCGTCCTGGTGGTGGGTAACCCGTGTAACACCAACTGTCTCATCGCCCGCTCGAACGCCCCGGAGGTCCCGGCCGACCGCTGGTTCGCCATGACCCGCCTCGATGAGAACCGGGCGAAGAGCCAGCTGGCCAAGAAGGCCGGCGTGCCGGTCGCCGCGGTCACCAACCTGGCCATCTGGGGCAACCACTCGGCCACCCAGTTCCCCGATGCGGCCAACGCCAGGATCGACGGCAAGCCGGCCGCCGAGGTCATCGACGACCCGGCTTGGCTGCAGGGTGACTTCCTTACCACCGTCCAAAAGCGCGGCGCGGCCGTCATCGAGGCCCGGGGACTGTCCTCGGCCGCCTCGGCCGCCAACGCCGCCATCGACTCAGTGGCCGCCATCCACAACGGCACCGTCGGGGACGACTGGACCTCGCTGGCCGTCGTCTCGAACGGCGAGTACGGGGTGCCCCAGGGCCTCCAGTTCGGCTTCCCGGTCCGGGCTACCGGCCACGAGGGCGGGTGGACCGTCGTCGAGGGCCTCACCCACGACGAGTTCGCCACCGAGCGGATCCGCGTGACCACCGAGGAGCTGCTCGCCGAGCGGGCCGACGTGGAGGCGCTGCTCCCCTGAGCGCCGCGCCGCTCGGGTCGTCGCCCCGGCACCCGTAGGGTGTGGGGATGCACGACTCCGTCACCGTCCACATGAGCGCCTCGCCCGACGAGGTGTGGGACCTGGTCAGCGACGTCACCCGGATCGGCAGCTACAGCCCGGAGACCTTCGAGGCGGAATGGCTGGACGGGGCCACCGGCCCCGCGGTCGGCGCCCGGTTCCGGGGCCACGTCAAGCGCAACGGCAAGGGGCCCGTCTACTGGACGGAGTGCGTGGTCACCGACTGCGTGCCTGGCACGGTGTTCGGGTTTGATGTGCTGACCGGTGGCAAGGCGCTCAACCACTGGGCCTACGCCATCGAGCCTGCGGGCGACGGGTCCGACGTGACCGAGTCGTTCCGGCTGGCGCCGACCTTCCTGATGAAGGCCTACTGGGCCGTGCTCGGCTGGGCCCGGGGAAAGACCAACCGGCGGGGGATGCAGGCCACCCTCGAGGCCATCCGGGCCGAGGTCGAGCCGACCACCTAGGGCGAGCCCATCGGTCAGGGGTTCGGGCGCCCCGCGTCGCCGTCGCGGGGGTCGGCATCGCCCAGGTGCCTGTCCACGATCTCGACGGCTACCCGTCCGGCCGACGCGTTGGCGGTGACCGTCTCCAGGAAGACGTCACCGTCGAGGCCGTAGAGGAGGCAGTCGGTGGCGGCGGTGACGGAGGCGGTGCGGGGCACGTCCCGCACCAGCGCCACCTCGCCGAATCCGTCGCCGCGGCCGATCCGGCTCAGCTGCTCCGCGCCGCGGGTGATGTCGAGCTCGCCGTCGGCCACCGCGAAGTACCGGTCGCCACGTTCGCCCTCGGTGATCACCCGGGTGCCGGCGCTCACCGTCAACGGCTCGAGTTCACGCGCGACGAGTTCGATGGTCGGCGCCGGGAGTGGCGCGAAGATCCGGATGGACCGGAGCAGCCGGATCTCCACCTGGGGCACCGTGGCCGAAGCGTCGACGTCCCGGATGCGGCGGCCGAGGACGGCCAGCAGCACCACGGCGGCCACGGCCGGGACGACGAGGGCGGCACGCGGGCCCACGAGCTGCACACCGGCCCAGGCCAGCAGGCCACCGAGCCCCAGCCCCAGGTCCATGAGGGACTCGAGCACGGCGAAGGACCCGGCGATGGCATCGGCAGGCGCGGCCCGCTGCATCAGCGTCTTGCCCGTGGCGTTGAACACCGCCGTCCCCGCACCCACTCCGGCGAACAGCACCACGGCCAGTCCGATGGAGGGATGGACGGCGACCAGTGCCAGCGCCCCGACGGACGCCAGCAGCGAGAGGACGAGAGTGGGGGACAGGGGATGCCGTCCGACCAGGAAGGCCGTCAGCGAGACGGCGGCCAGACCACCGGCCCCGACGGCGGCGGTCAGGAACCCGGGCCCACCGGGCCCGGTGTGGAGGACCTGGAGGGCCACGACGACGGACAGGAAGTCGAGCGCTCCCATCAGCACCCAGAAGAACGTCGTGATGAGCAGGAGGACCCGGATGCCGGGGTCACGGAAGGTGCGCGACAGGCTCGACCGCAACAGGGCGGCCACGCCGGCGCCCTCCTGTTCCGGTGCGGACGCGGTCAGGCCGTGGCGGGACAGTCGCCGCACGACGCGGAACGAGAGCAGCAGCGACCCCAGGGGCAGCACCGACATGATGACCAGTGCCGCCACGATGCCGCGCAGTCCGAGGGCGATGCCCGCCGCGAAGGGACCGACCAGGGCCGCCGCGCTCTCGGTCCAGCCGGTCATGACATTGGCGGCCGTCAGCTCTTCGGCGGTGCAGACGGCGGCGGGCAGCACGGCGGACTGGGCCGGCCGCGTGACGGTCAGCGCCAGGGTGATGAGCGGTGTCAGGGCCACGACCAGGGCATAGGGGGCGTGGGCGTCCACCGCGGCGGCGACACCGCCCATGGCCACGGCCTGGAGGCCGTAGCCGGCCACCAGCGACCGGGCCGGAGTCCACCGCTCCACCACCGCTCCGAGCAGCGGTCCGAGGACCACGCACGGGACGACCTGGACCAGGGTGATGACGAGCACGGCGGAGGACCCACCCTGGTCGAAGGCGTACACCAGCAGCGCAATCCAGGAGCCGAACTCGGCGGCGCTGAACAGCGCGTAGGCGAACCCCACGTCCCGCAGGTCCGGATTGCGGAAGGCGGACGCGAACACGCCCGACACGAGGCGGAGGCGCTCTCGCATGGTGGATCGGACCGGGCCGGGGGCCTCAGGCCGGGAGGAGTTCGATGCGGTTGCCGAAGGGGTCCGCAACGTACCACTGCGGCATGCCGGGCACGTCCTCGGTGCGCGTCACCGGGTGCCCGGCCGTATCGAGGACGGCGCAGAGGTCGTCGAGACCGGTCACGGCGAAGGCCGGGTGGGCCTTCTTTGCCGGGCGGAAATCCTGTTCGACGCCCAGGTGGACGCGCAGTGCGCCACGCTCGAACCAGCAGCCGCCGCGGACCTCGAGCTCGGGTGGCTTGGGTATGCGGGGGATGCCGAGCAGCCCCTCGTAGAACTCGGTGGCGCGCTCCTCGGCGCCGGCCGGCATCGCCAGCTGGACGTGATCGACGCGCTCGACGAGATGCCCGGACGCCACGGGACGACGCTACTTGAACAAGGGGTCACCGGCACGCCCCGGACGGACCGCGGTCAGCGGGCGAACGCGTGCCAGCCCAGCCACATCCAGGCGACCACGAGCACGGCCCGGCGGACGGGCCCGTCCGTGGCCACCCGGGCCAGCGTGCCGTAACCGGGCAGACGGCCGCCGGACCGTCCCACCCCCGCGGCCACCACCACCACCACCACGAGGGCGATCCCGACCCAGACGGCCAGGACGGCGTCACGGGTGCTCACCGGGTCACCAGGGCCCAGCCCAGTCCCAACCAGGCCGCATAGGTGGTGCCCCGGGCGAGCGGCCACGCGTCGACGTCGTCGAGGAGCGAGCTAAGGGTGGGCCAGGCGGTCCGGTCGCCGTGGACGACGCAGACCAGCTCCCAGGCGACCGCCACGGCCAGGGGCGCCACCAGTACCGTCCAGCGCAGCGCCCGGCGCGGCCCGATCGGCGTCGTGACGACGGCGGCCCGGGCTCCGCCCGGAGTGCCCGGAACAGTGCCCGCACCGCCCGCGGTCAGTCGCCGGAGGGGAAGCGTCACCAGGACGACGAGGAAGCCGGCCCCCACCGTGGCCTCGGCCCCGGGGGTGAAGGGGGTGGTGGCAGCCGCGGCGGCGCCGAGGACGACGGTGGCGAGCCCGGCCGCCACCGTCACCCCCCGGCCGCTCAGGCGACGGGCCACAGGTCCTCCGGTTCGCGGCCCCGCGTCTCGGGCACGGCGAGGAAGAGCAGCGACGCGGCGATGACCGGCAGGAACGTCGTGGCCGCCGCCAGCGAGAAGCGGTTGTCGGACTGGGCCACGGCACCGAACACGACGAGGCCGAGGACGGCGCCGATCACGCCGACCACCAGAAACCACCCGGCCGCCGACGCCCGCACTGACGTCGGGAACAGCTCGGTGAGCAATGATCCGATGGCCGGGGCGAAGAGCGACCCGGCGAAGACGCCCAGCAGGTAGCCGACGACGAGGGCGCCTGGTGACCCGGCATAGGTGAGCGTCCCGAACACGGTGATACCCACGAGGCCGACGGCTCCCGTCGGTCGCCGCCCCCAGTGGTCGCTCATCCAGCGGCCGGCGAGGAGCCCGGCCAGCCCGGTCACGCCGGCTCCGACGACCATGGCGGCCACGACCGTGCCGGCCAGGTGGACGACGTTCTGGGCGA
>CAZULR010000160.1:0-6123 GCA_964621235.1 uncultured Acidimicrobiaceae bacterium | reverse complement strand
CCCTCAACATGGCGGCGTGGACCCGACGCCACACCGGCCTGGAAGGACTCATTTGTCATACGGATGCCGGCTCGCAATACACATCCGTGCTCTACACCGACCGGATCGACGAGGTGGGAGCTGCTCCCTCCATCGGAACGGTCGGCGACAGCTACGACAACGCCCTGGCCGAATCGGTCATGGGCCTCTTCAAGACGGAGCTCCACCGGAACCCGGCGGCGCTGGCCGCCAACGGCGGGCCCTGGAGGGGACTCGACGACCTCGAGATCGCCACCTGTGCCTGGGTGTCGTGGTTCAACGAGGAGCGGCTGCACTCCGAACTCGGCGACAAGACGCCAGAGGAGTTCGAAGCCGAGTACCGTCACAAGTCTCAGCCCGATGCGGCATGAGGGAACCAAACAACTGGGTCTCCGGAAAACTCAGGCCGGTTCATGCCGACTGTTCGGTCGGCCTAAGAGGCTTGATCGGGATGGCCGGTGACCTTGAACAAACGGTACTCAGAACACTCGCCGATGCTTGGAAAATTGTGCACCATGGTAGTGAATCCGCCTCCTGTCTTCCAGAGCGTCGGGTATGAGATGTTCGGTGCGTTGAGAGATCCAGTCCCTCCGGGGGCAATGTCCAGGATGTAGTGAGCATGGAACGTTAGAGGGTCGGCAAGCGTACGCTGAAAGTCCCGGTCATTGGGAATGACAAAGATCCTGGGATTCGGACTCGTTACGATGGCCTGTGGGATGCAAATGCTGAAGTTGTCGACGACGACCTGACCGTTAGTGAGATGCATATTGGCGAGATAGCTCACAATTGTCGAGAACCCTTTGAAGTCTTCACGATCTCGACGATCCTCGGGTGTCAGATGGTGATGAAAAATGTAGCCGAGGAACTCAGTTTCCTCAGTACCAACGTTGGGATTGAACATACCTTGAACGGTTGTCACGGATGAAGGTAACAAAATCACAATCACGACAAGGCCAGCAACGAATCCGGCCAAATGCGGTCGGCGTGGTTCCTTCATCTTGTCGGTGGTAGCACGGATGAGCGCCGGGCGAGTGGCGAAGATACAGCCAACCACCAGTACCTCGAGCGGCACAGCTGTGATGAAATATCTGAGGTACGGCTGGATGGAATTGACGGCATAGGCAAGAAGATCGAAGGCCAATCCGCCACCGACGATACCTAAGGGCGCGAGGAGTCCAATATCACGGCGGCGGACACTCAAGTAAGCGGCAATCGCAAGAGCGATTGGAATCGTCGGTGCGAGGTAGACAAGGGAATGAAAGTCGTACATCAGCCGGGCATGAAGCTTCAGATGTTGAGATACCTTCTCTTGCGAAGCGTTCCCATAAATGGACTGGAACTGACCAAATGGCTCTCCCGTTATCACGTAGCTGGCGACGGCCCAGCCTACGAATGAAGTCACAAATGGTATTTCAAAAATCGTCAGATCGGTGAGTGCCCCCCACATCCTCGGAGCCCTCTGATCTGTCCGACGGAAATATCCAACGCCAACAACAACCATGCCCCCGAGAATCGCCGGAACTGCCGCCTCGTTGCGAGCCAGATAGCACAGTCCGAGCGCAACACCCGAATAGACCAAGGACGCCAGATCGTCTTCACGAATCCATCGGAGAAGATATCGAGAAGTCGCTACCAGGGTGAATACGTAAAGGCCTTCGCTCATCCCGTTGCCGCCGTAGTAGACGATCATCCCGTTGAGGGCCAGGAAGGCGACAAGCAAGAGCCTCGGTAAGCGTGCTACCCCCCACTCTGCGAAAGTGCATCGGACTTGATAGACAGCACCAGCCATACACGTTGCGCTCACCAGAGTTGCTGCAAACATGCGGGTCGCAAGTGGCGACCACAGGTGATAAAAGAGCAACGGAACGATGTCAGCAATTGACGTACCTGGATTCCATACAAAACCAATCGCAGCAAGATGGGGATCCCTTGAGTACAGGACATAAAAGCCATTCGCCAGACGAGACACGGCGTCGCCGTTGAACGAGTGGTAGCGGAAGTCGAGCAAGGCTCCGGCTATCAGATACAGAGCTAGCGCGAGCAGCATCACCGCGCCGCTCTCTGAGAAAACCCTCTTGAGAAAGGACCAATGGTGGAGTTTCTTCTGAGCTGGGGCGGAGGCGATCAGACGCTGATCATCGACGATGGCGACTGGGAGTGGTGAAGGCCTGCCGGGGCCTTCACTTGTGATGGTCATCGAGTTCCCAGACCAGTAGCGTTGCACGGCTGAGGGAGTGATCTGAGCTTGATAGTCGGACCTCGGCGACGCGGCTGACCAGCAAGGATGAAGAGCAACTCTGTTCCAAACTTGTCCAACCGGGATCGAACGACTGGCTTCACTCCGGAAAGTGAACGAAGGTCGTGCCGCCTCGGCGCCATTCGTTCGTTTCTCACTGCGGAAGTATATCCACGGCGGATTGATTTACCTCATCAGATCAATCAAAATGAGAGACATTAATTCTCGCTAAACACGGCATGAAATCCGGCGTAACAAAAGGTGAAGTTGGGGTAAACAACAGCTCTTATTGGGAAGATATTCGTGCCTTCGCTCCATCCAGAGATCATTGGATGAGTCCGCGCCGCTCCGTGCGCTACCCGATGGCTCCTCCGGGCTGGATCAAAGGATCGGAGGGCCCGATGTCGGTAGTGCAGGTTCCAGCAGGGGTCGGCACCCAGTCCCAGGCCAGGATCCCGCTGCTTCCGGCACTGAACTGTGCTTGAACTTTGGAGGCGAAGTCGGTGTTCCGAGCGGCAAGGTTCGTGCAGCCGGGGGCAGTGTCCGCGTTGAGTCCGACCTCACCGCCAATAATGGGTTTTCCGAGTGCTGCGGATTGAGCGAATCGAACAGCTAACCCGTTCCATTGGGGAACCGCGCCGTAGTAGTCGTGGTAGGAGAGGATATCGATGCCCGGACTGGCCGACACATGCTGGTAGTCGGGTCCGGCAGTCCCGCACTGTCCACTTCCGAGCATCCCGCTCTCCACGAGGTGCTTCGGATCGAGTATGTGGATTTCAGCCCCTACCGTGTCGAAGAAGTAGCGCATACTTGCCGCGGCCGCAGCTTCGTCGGTGCAGGTCGCGTGGCCACTGCAGTTCGTCGGCTCGTACTGCGTCGGGCACGAAGAAGCCCCAGGCTCGGAAATCGGCTCCCACATCCCGAGGGCTCGTGAGTTCGAATAGCGACTCACGATGTCTTGGAGGTACGTCCAGTACGAGAGGGTATCGAGCCCCATCCCATTGGAGTTGGACGGGCCATTGAATACGTCCTTGAATCCGCCTTCGTACCAAGACGGGTCCTGCCAATGGCCACCGTCGCATGTTCCCCCCTGGTCCGTGAGGACCACGACGAGTCGTTGGTTGTGGGCGGCGGCGGCACCGAACACCCGGTCAATCGGCCCCCAATCGAGTTGACCGGTATTCACGTTGGTGGCCATGGTCCCCTGGAATGCCCAGAAGCGAACCAGGGAGTTGGGCGGTAGTGAGGCAAACAGCTGGTTGAGTTGCGCACCACTGAGTTCGGCTCCGCAGCCGGCGTTCGTTCCCCACTCGGTGGCCGCTTCGTAGGCGTTGACACCGACGAACTTGTAGGTCGAACCGTTCAGGAAGAGCTGGGTCCCCGAAGCCTGGATGATGGAGCTGTCGGAGATTGGCGTCGTAATCGGTGGTGTCGATGTCGATGTCGCCTGACTAGCTGGTGCTGATGGTGGAGGGGGATCTGTCGAGGTGGTAGTGGTTACAGGGGCGACGGTTACCGCAGTGGTCGCGGAAGAGGCTTGTTTTACTATCGAGGGCGCTTGTTTCCCTCTGTTGACGACCGGGGCCGCGGAGTTACGCGAACCCGAGATGCCGGAAGCGGCAGCTCCAAGCACGACTACTACCGCGATTGCAGTGGATTTGGTGACGAGGCCGACTGGGCGACGGTGCTTCCTCAGCCGGTTCGACCCGAACTCGGGAACCGGTCGAGGGCCAGGCTCCTTCCCGCCGACCGAGAAGATCGGTCGGAATAGGGCCATATGCCCACTCTCGGCAGTTGGACCTTCAGACTTAAGGCGTGGTCACGAGCTTTGACGCAGTTACATGGCCTTTTGTGCCGGCGATGCAATCTTCAGATGCCAGCACTCCTTGCGGAGCCGCGAGGCCCTGCACCCTGAATTCACAGCGCTGTTGCAGAGTCAGTCGGAGCCAGCGAGGTCGAGATGTCTGCCTCCAACAATCGATAGAAGCGATCCTCGGCCAATGGATCCGGAGTGGCCAGCTTCATTAGGCCGCTCTTGGTATCCCGTTGCCCTCGGTGCTCTGAATACCAGCTGATGTGGATCGCAGCGTGCGAGCGTGAGTCCGGAAAGCCCAGTCCCGCAAGAGCACGAATCGAACGCAGGATGCAGCCAGCATGCCCGCCAGAATGGCGATCAGCTCCCCTGCAGAAGACGTGCGGCCTAGCAGATACATTACGGCCAACGCCGCACTCGTTATTCCGATCGCGACTGCGAGCGAGCACATGCCAGCGACGACTGCATATCTAGCGCGACCGGCTGACCTTGATCTGAAGGTAACGAACAAGTGGCTAATTGTATTTGCGACCGACGTAAGGGTTGCCGCCACAACGTTTGCGCCGAACATCCCTAGGGAGTTCTGCAGCAGAAAGAAGAGTGTCAGATATGCAATTGTGCTGAACGCACCGACGCCGGCGTATCGGGTGAGCTCGCCGTGATACTCGAAGGCTGATGCCTCGCCGTCTTCTATATCCTGAGCCACAGCCCTCTTGCCACCTGATCGCCGCCGGGCCATCCTCCAGACACCGCGGATGTCCTCCCAGACGGTGCCTCCGATATTGACGCGAGAATTTGGATCGTCGATCCAGTCGACGGGGATTTCGTGAATGCGGAGACCGTATCGTTCGGCTTGCACGAGGAGCTCAGTGTCGAAGAACCAAGCATTGTCCTCGACTTGGCTCAAGAGCGGAGCCACCACGTCGCGCCGCATCGCCTTGAATCCACACTGCGCATCCGAGAATCTGCAATGAAGGGCAATTCGCAGGACCAGGTTGTAGGTCCGCGAGATGAACTCGCGTTTTGCGCCCCGTAGGACCCGCGATCCTGAGGCGATTCGGGACCCTATTGCTATATGGCTGTGGCCGGACAGCAGCGTCGCCACCAGCGGGAGCAGACCGTCGAGCCCAGTTGATAGATCGGCGTCCATGTAGGCCACGATCGGAGCCTGGCTGGCGATCCAGGCGGTCCGGACCGCCCGCCCTTTGCCCTTCTGCTCGAGGTGGATCGCATCGACGCCACGTAGCTCGCCGCACAGCTCGGACGCAATCTCCCATGTCCGGTCAGTGCTGGCGTTGTCGACGATGACAATGGATGCAGCGAACGGAAAGGACATATCGAGATACGTGCGAAGTCGCCGGATGCTCACTTCGAGCACCTCTTCTTCGTTGTACACCGGGATAGCGATATCCACCATTGCAGCTTCGTCGAAAGGCCGAGCGTCCATCGAGCCGGTCGGCTCGGTGTCCATCTCATCGGACGGGATGAAATCCCCCGGGTAACCAGGAGTTTCCTGAATGGACCCGGAGGGAGAGGGACGGAGGATTTCGGTGTCGGACATTGCACCTCAGTTGTCCCATCTCCATTGCGATGGTTCAAGCGAGATCGACCGATGACACGCAGAAATAACTTTCGGGTAACCGGCCTGTAGCCCTCCGGTCGCCTCTTGGACAAAAATGTCCTGTGCAAGTGATCCGACGCCACGGAGGCACTTCATTCGGGTTCCATGCCGTCCGGCGGTTCGTCCAAGGGATCCTCACGCATCTCCCCTGGGACAGCAGCGGAGTCGCTCAAGCGACAAACCCCCGTGCACCCTGTTCGCCGGTAAGCTCCAACCCACGAAAATGGGGTCCTGCGGCCTATGAGGGTTTGGCGAAGAGCCCAAGAGATCGATAACTTCTTGCAGGGGATGCGGCGCGAAAGGATCGCATGTCAGAGCTTGAAGGATGGTATGCGGACCCATCTGGCCGGCACCAGGAACGGTTCTTCGAATATGGTCAACCGACGCAGCTGGTTCGCGATGTCGGCCATGAGTCGTATGACGCATTGGAGCCGG
>CAZULR010000159.1:0-6123 GCA_964621235.1 uncultured Acidimicrobiaceae bacterium | reverse complement strand
TGCGACTACTCCTGGACGAGTTCGATCAGGGTGCCGAAGGCGCCCTTCGGATGGACGAAGGCCACGGTCGTGCCCCGGGACCCGGGCCGGGGTGCCTGGTCGATGACCTGGCCGCCGTGGTCCTTGACCGACTGCAGCGCGGCGGCACAGTCGGCCACGCGGTAGCCGACGTGGTGGATGCCGGGTCCCTTCTTCTCCAGGTACTTGGCCACCGGCGACGAGTCGCTGGTGGGCGTCAACAGTTGCACGTAGCTGTCGGCCACCTTCAGCAGGGCCTCCTCCACGCCGTCGGAGTCGATCCGCTCGCGGTGGGCCACCGTGGCCCCGAACGTCTCGGCGTAGTACGCCACGGCCGCGTCCAGGTCGGGGACGGCGATGGCCACGTGGTCGATCTCGGTGAGCAGCATCTCGGTCATGCGCCGTGCCTCCTGAACAGGGTGATGCGGTCCTCGCCGACCTGCTCGCGGAGCTCGGGGTCGTCGATGCCGAGTCCCTCCTCGGGGGCCAGGCAGAGCACGCCGATCTTGCCCTCGTGGAGGTTGCGGTGGACCTGGTAGGCGGCCTCGCCGACATGCTCGAGGGTGTGGACGGCGGACAGCGGGGGCAGGATCTTGCCCTCGCAGACCAGCTGGTTGGCGTCCCACGCCTCCCGGTAGTTGGCGAAGTGGGAGCCCTTGATGGTCTTCAGCTTCATCCACAGGTGCCGGTTGTCGTACTCGATCATGTAGCCGGAGGTGGCGGCACAGGTCACGATGGTCCCGCCCCGCCTGGCGGCGAACACCGAGGCGCCCATGGTCTGGCGCCCCGGGTGCTCGAACACGATGTCGACGTCCTCGCCCACCAGGCCGCGGATGTCCTTGCCCAGGCGGCGCCACTCCGACTCGTCCTGGTGGAACTCGTCCTTCCAGAACTTGTAGTTGGCGGCCTTCCGGTCGATGACGGCCTCGACCCCGAGCTCGTGGAGGAGGTCCACCTTGGACTGCGAGGAGACGACGCCCACCGGGGTGGCCCCGCCGTTGAGGCAGTACTGGACGGCGTAGGCGCCCAATCCGCCTGATGCGCCCCACACCAGGACCCGGTCGCCCTGGGTCACGGGGGCACCGTTGTGCGACACCAGCATCCGGTAGGAGGTGGAGTTGCAGAGGGCGTTGACCGCCGCCTCCTCCCACGACAGATGGGCCGGCTTCGGCATCAGCTGGTTGGCCTTGACCACCGCCAGGTCGGCGAGGCCGCCGAAGTTGGTCTCGAAGCCCCAGATCCGCTGGTTGTCGGCCAGCATCGAGTCGTCGTGGGCGGTGGGGCTCTGGTCGTCGACGTAGTTGCAGTGGACGGTGACCTTGTCGCCCGGATTCCACATGCGCACCGCCGAGCCGACCTGCAGCACGACGGCCGAGGCGTCGGATCCCACGACGTGGTGGTCGAGGGCGTGGCGGGCGCCCCAGACGCCCTCGCGACCGAGCCGGTCGAGGAAGCCGAAGGTGGGGAGGGGCTCGAAGATCGACGTCCACACCGTGTTGAAGTTGATGGCGCTGGCCATGACGGCGATGTACGCCTCGTCGGGGGCCAGCTCGGGCGTGGCGACGTCCCCGATGTGGAGCGACTTGCGTGGATCCTTGTCCTCGGACTCCATGCCATCGAACATGGCGATCTCGTCACGCTTGACGAAAGCGGCCCGGTAGGAGTCGGGGACCGGGAGGGCGGCGATCTCGTCACCGGGTGCGCCGGCCAGGATGGCGGAGAGGATTTCCTGCATGGGGGTGGAGGATAGCCCGCTCGACGCGGGCGCTCCCCGGGGTCGTCGGGAGGCCCGGGTGGCACAAACCGGGCGAAGCCGTATCATGGCGTCCTGTCGTCGTGGCGTGGCCCGTGGGGGGACGCCGCCTGAACCGGCCACCAGGCCGTGGAGGTTGCAATGTCCGGATCCGTCATCGTCGCAGGAGCCCGCACCCCGATCGGCAAGCTGTCGGGCGCACTCGGCGGCTTCGCCGCCACCGAACTGGGCGGCTTCGCCATCGCCGCCGCCCTGGAGCGGGCCGGAGTCGCCCCGGACCAGGTCGACTACGTCTTCATGGGCCAGGTCATCCAGGCCGGCGCCGGCCAGATCACGGCCCGTCAGGCCGCGGCCAACGCCGGGATCCCGATGAGCGTCGCCGCCTCGACCATCAACAAGGTCTGCCTGTCGGGCCTCAACACCATCTATCTGGCCGACCTCCTGATCAACGCGGGCGAGGCCGACATCGTGGTGGCCGGCGGGATGGAGTCGATGACCCAGGCGCCCTACCTGCTGCCGGGTGCCCGGGCCGGGTACCGCATCGGCGACGGCAAGCTGGTCGACTCGATGATGTACGACGGCCTGTTCTGCGCATTCGACCAGGTGGCGATGGGACTCGGCACCGAACGGTACAACGGGGCCGACGGGGTGTCGCGCGAGCGACAGGACGCCTTCAGCGCCCTGTCCCACGAGCGGGCCGCCACCGCCATCAAGGACGGCAAGTTCGCTGAGGAGATCGTCCCGGTGGAGGTGCCCCAGCGCAAGGGTGACCCACTGGTCGTCGACACCGACGAGGGCGTCCGGGCCGAGACCACGGCCGAGTCGCTGGCCAAGCTGCGGCCGGCCTTCGACAAGGAGGGCACCATCACGGCCGGCAACGCCAGCCAGATCTCCGACGGCGGCGCCGCCGTCATCGTGATGTCCCGGGCCAAGGCCGAGGAGCTGGGCGTGCAGCCCATCGGCGAACTAGTCAGCTACGGCCAGGTCGCCGGGCCCGACCCGTCGCTCCTGCTCCAGCCGGCCAACGCCATCCAGCAGGCTCTCGGCAAGGCGGGTCTCACCGTCGGCGACATCGACCTGTTCGAGATCAACGAGGCCTTCGCCGCCGTCGGCTGTGCGTCGGCCGAGAACCTCGGCATCAGCGGCGACATCGTCAACGTGAACGGCGGCGCCATCGCCCTCGGGCACCCGGTCGGGATGTCCGGCACCCGCGTGGCACTGACCGCCCTCCTGGAGCTGAAGCGCCGGGGCGGCGGCACCGCCGCCGTCAGTCTGTGCGGCGGCGGCGGCCAGGGCGACGCGGCGGTGCTGCGCACGCTCTGACAGGGACGCAGTTCCTGACGGGGAGGACCGCCAGGTCGTGCCGTCGGGCGGCCCGTCAGTAGGGCGGGCCGAACAGCCCGACCAGCGCTCCGCCGTCGGCGGCCGCGTCCTCCCAGGACCCGATGGCCAGGTCCACCACGGCCAACGAGCAGGTGGCGAGTCCGTGCGAGTCCAGGCGCGCCCGCCCCGGCGACCCCTCGGACGCCAGGTCGTAGGCCAGGTGGGACATGGTCGGGTTGTGGCCCACGACGAGGACGGCGGCCGGGTCGTCGTCCACCTCACGCACGTAGGCCAGCACCGTCTCCGGCTCGGCCGAGTACAGACTCTGGTAGGTGTGGGTGCGGATCCGCCCACCCAGTCCCCCGCACACCAGCGCGGCCGTCTCCACGGTGCGGGCGGCCGCCGACACCAGGGCCACGCCGGGGAGCACCAGGCCCGGCGTGTCGAGCACCGGGCCCTCGGCCGCCAGGCGCGCCCCGAGGGCTGCGGCGTCCCGTCGGCCCTGGTCGGTCAGTGGTCGGTCGCGGTCCCGTCCCCCCGCCGCTGGCTCGGCGGCCGCCTTGGCGTGGCGCAGGATCCAGAGTTGCCGGGTGCCGGCCGGTCGGCGGTCGTCCATCACCCCATGGTGGCCCACCGGGCCGCAGGGGACGCACCGGAGACCAGCCCCGGTGCCGGCGCCGTCAGGCGTCGACCTCGCGTCGGCCCTCGAGCGCCCGGCCGAGGGTCAGCTCGTCGGCGTACTCGAGGTCACCTCCGACCGGGAGCCCCGAGGCGATGCGCGTCACGGTGAGGCCGAGAGGCTTGAGCAGCCGGGCGAGGTACATGGCGGTGGCCTCGCCCTCGAGGTTGGGGTTGGTGCAGAGGATGACCTCGGTGATGCCCTCCTCGTCGAGGCGGCCGAGCAGCTCGCGCACCCGGAGCTGCTCGGGCCCGATGCCCTCGATGGGATTGAGCGAGCCCTGCAGCACGTGGTAGCGACCGGAGAACTCGCCCGTCTTCTCGACCGACACGATGTCGCGGGGGTCCTCCACCACGCAGACCACAGTGGCGTCGCGGCGGTCGTCGAGGCAGATGGCGCACTCGCCTCCCTCGGCCACGTTGAAGCACCGCGTGCAAAGGGTGATGCGCTCCTTGACGGCGATGATGGCCTCGGCGAGCCGCAGCGCGTCCTCGGGGGCCACCTTCAGCAGGTGGAAGGTGATCCGCTGCGCCGACTTGGGTCCGATGCCGGGCAGGCGGCCCATCTCGTCGATGAGGTTCTGCAGGGGTCCGTTGAAGACGGCCACCTAGCCCACCTCCTCGGCACCGGGGAAGGCCTGCAGGAGCCGCGCCTCCGCCGAATTGTCGATCTCGGCCACCTGGAGGTCGTCGGCCTCGAAGACGGCCAGGTCCTCGTCGTCATGGGGGTCGGACGCCACGGACGCCACAGCCGGTGCCGGAGGGGAGGGCCCGGGCGCGTCCTCCGTCGGCTCGACGGGCGCACCCGGCGTACCGTCGACCACGAGGACCAGGGGGATCGGACGGCCGAACTGGTCGGCCAGTGCGGCCTCGACCTCGGGACGCATGTCCTCGCACCGGTTGCGGTGGATGTCGTTGGGCAGCCCGAACTGGGCGCGACCCCCCTCGGCGGAGACGAACCTGCCCGCCTGGAAGAGTGCCTTGGCCTTGGGCCGCAGGCGCCCGATCACGTGATCGCCCCAGGCCTGGACCAGCTCGTCACGGGTCGGGAAGGGTGCCGAGGCATCGGGGACCGAGGGGGCCGACGCCTCCGACGGGTGGGCGACGGGCTCGAAGGCCGCAGGTGCCTCCTCCGGTCCGTCGGCGACGACCCGTGCCGGCTCCGCCGATACGTACTCCGCCGGGCTCGGCGGTGCCGGCGCGGCGGCCGCAGGCGGGGCATCCGCGCCCGACGGCTCCGCAGAGGTCGACCGGCGGCGCAAGGCGCCGAGGGTCGGACGGGCACCGGTCGGACCGGGGGCGTCCGCTGGCTCGTCAGGAGCGGCAGCGGCGGGTGGGGCGGGTGGGGCCTCGGCCGGGGCGGGCCGACCGGTCGGCACGGCCGCGGCCCGGGCGGCCAGTGCCGCACCGGCCGTCGACGGTGCCGCTACCGCGGCGGGGACGGCCGGGCTGACGGAGGGGCCGGCGGCCGGGGGGCCGGCGGACTCGAGCCGTTCGATCCGGGCCAGCAGGGCGGCCGGCGAGTCGTCGGCCTCGGGATGGACGAGCCGCACCAGCGCCACCTCGAGGTTGACCCGGGGATCGGGTGCATCGCGCATCGTGACCTGGGCTCGTCCCAGGTCCTCCATGGCCCGCACCAGTGCGGCCAGACCGACGCGGCCGGCCTGGGCGGCCAGCGCCTCGCGCTCCGCCCCCGACACGGTCACCAGGTCCGGGGCCACCAGGGCCAGGAAGCCCTGACGCAGGTGGTCGACCAGGTCGACGGTCAGCTGTTGAGGACTGAAGCCCGCGGCGGTCAGTCCGGCTACGGCCACGAGGGCCCGCTCGACGTCGCGCTCCGCGAGCGCCTCCACCACCTCGTCGAGCTCGGGAAGGTCGTCGTCGACGGCGTCGGAGGCAGCCACCTGGTCGAGGATGGAGAGGGCGTCACGCGCCGAGCCCCGGCCGCGCCGGACGGCGAGGTCGAGTGCCTCGTCCGCCACGTCGAGGTGGGCGTCGTCACGGACCTGGGCCAGCAGCTCGGACAGGGTGTCGGGCCCGAGGAGGCGGAACTCGTAGTGCTGGGTCCGACTGCGGATGGTGGGCAGCACCTTCTGGGGATCGGTGGTGGCCAGCACGAAGATCACGTGGGCCGGCGGCTCCTCGAGCGTCTTCAACAGGGCGTTGGACGCCGCCGTCGACAGCATGTGGACTTCGTCGACGATGTAGACCTTCTGCCGGCCCGGCGACCCGAGTGCCGCCCGGGAGACCAGGTCCCGCATGGCGTCGACGCCGTTGTTGGAGGCGGCGTCGAGTTCGTGGACGTCGAGCGACGTGCCCCGGGTGATCTCCACGCACGAGGGGCAGACGCC
>CAZULR010000158.1:0-6131 GCA_964621235.1 uncultured Acidimicrobiaceae bacterium | reverse complement strand
CCACGTCGTACAGAGGAGCGAGGCGGACGTCAGAGCCGTCGAGGAGCAGGGCGTAGTTCTTGGCGTGACCGTTTGGCGCAGCGAGCAGCCAGTTGAGGAGCAGAGCATCGACAAACGAGTCGACGCCTTCGACGCCCCGGCGGTGCGGTCGGTCGGACCTGGGCCGTAGCATGTCGACGACGGCGACCGCGGTGGGTCCGCCGTCTGCTTCGTACTTCAGGGCTGGGTTGACCCCTAGGACTTGGCAGAGGTCTTCTTGATGGATGCGCACCGGCGTCGGCGATGACTCGTGGTCGACCGGGGCGGGCGAGGGCGATGCGGGAAAGGCGCGGTCGTAGCGCTCGACGACCACAGCCCGTTCACTTCCGAAATGGACGAGTCAGGACGGGGCGGCGCGAAGTCCGAGGGCGGTGGCGATGGTGAGGCACAAGTGTTCGTTGAGGTCGTGATTGTCGAGCCCGGAGATCGCCGGCTTCAGGATGCGATTGGTAGCCAGTCGACCGTGCGGCTTTCCCCGCCGGCCGCCGTCGTCGAGCAAAGCAACCTTCGCCTGGGCCCCGGCCAGGCTCCAGGGGCCAGTGTCGCTGGCGGTGATCCAGGCGGTGGGGTCGGTGCGTAGTCGGGCGATCTCATCGGCCACTTGGTCCTAAGTGAGCCAGTCGACGCCGTCGGCGTCGAGAAGATGAGTCGTGGCCGGGTCGACGATCTGAGATGGTCCGGGGAGGTCTGCTCCGACGTGGGCGAGTAGGGCGAGAGGATTGGACGCAGAGACCTGGAACTGGCGCGACCAACGAGCAAGTACGCGCTCGTTGTCCGGGAGGAGCCCCCACATGAAGGCGGTGGTGAGGTCGGCGGGGTGCCGAGCGGAAGTCAACGGCATCGACACCCATAGCGGTGTGGCGGTGGGATGGGATCGGTAGGAGTCGTCATAGGTGAACCGGACGAGAACGTCGGGGCCATCGGTTCGGTCAAGGTGGCCGACCAACTGATCCTCCCGCCGCACCTCGAGGTGGGAAACCCCGCTACGGGTCCGGTTTATGGCGCCGTTCCTTCCCCGGGACCGGGGTGGCCGGGACGCTGATCCCGACTGGTGCCCGAGTACCGGGCGAGATGGACATCGAGCGCGGATGGAGCAGAGGGGTCGGTAAAGGCCGCCTGTAGGTGAACGCCTAGCGCCGACAGGGCTGCCATGATCAGTCCGACCTCGGCGGTGCCCTTTCCGGCCTCGGTCGCCACGATCCATCGTTTCGAGGTGCCGGAGGCGTTGGCCAGGTCTTGCTGAGTCCAGCCCAGTGCGCGGCGGCGGTCTCGCAGCAGGGCGCCCAGGCTGGCGGGTGTCGTGATCTCGATGACTCCGTCCAAAGTGTCCTCCCGAAGTGGCACGCTCGTGCACTTGAAAGTGCAGTACACGGTCGTGCCATTTCCTACAACGTGCACGTCAGTGCACCTCTCACGATTGTGCACGTTCGTGCGTCTCGTGCACTCGAATCAGCTCCACCCGGCGACGAATTTGCGCACCGTCCACCGGTTGGAGCTATCGGGTCACCACCACACCTGAATTCACTGCCTGGCACAGCGGCAGGGCGCGCGAAAGGAATTGCGGCGGGTGCTTGATCTGCTCGGTAGGTCCCATCTCGCCCTTAGAAGAACCAGAATCTGACGCAGTCGCCGTGCGCCGTGAGTGGGTGGCCAGCAGGGTTGGCCGGATACCACTGTCGGGATCGTGCCGACCCACCCAACACGGCTCATCCGCGAGGAGACGCCTCCACGACGGGGCGGGACCGACGGCTGAGCGCGCGATACAGGGCCAACGTGCTCGGATGGACCGACTCCACCGGCTCGACCTCGTCAGCCACGACTCGTACGAGTTCAGCCATCACCGTCTCCACGCCCTCCGGGTTGCCCGCCGCGTCGGCCGTCCGAAGCAGCATGCGGTACAGCCGTTCGTCGTAGGGACTGACCAACAGTCCCTTGCGCGCCGCCCATTCGGCTCCGTACGGATCGCCGGACCGGAGACGGGCCCCGGCCAGCCGGCCGCTCAGGTCGACCACTGCAGCCTCAATGGACGGCGCGGTTCCGTCGAGCAGTGACCAGTCAGTGGCGCGAATGCCATCGAACGGCCGTCCACGCACGACGGTCAGTGCCGCTTCCCAACGGTCGGGATCATCGGATTCGGCCAGCTTCTGGAATCGTGCCCAATCGGTGCCCACCGTCGACGCCAGGGCGAGGCGACCGTGTGACCGCGGCAGATGGTCCGAGCCGTCCCTGGCCGACCCCAAGGCGCGGCGCGCCACGGACACCGTCGAGTGCAGACTCGACGGTGCCATCAGTCGATCAGGCCAGAGCGCGGTCGCCCAGGCCTCGTTGGATGCGCCACCCGGGTGCATGGCGAGGTAGACGACGAGCTCGAGCGCCCAGGCCCTGGTGAACTTTCGAGCCGCGCCATGAACCTCCACCGTTCCGAGAACGGACAGTTCCACTTCGATTCCGGGCAGGTCGACCGAAGCAGCCACCGAACGGTGGCCCGCCCGCTCAGTCGTGCGTACGGCCCCGACGCGCGGCCCGGCGACCGTCAGATCGAGACGAGTCGTCGTCGACTCGGTACGCCGCCTATAGGGGGCCACCCCAGATCGGTCCGATGTTCCGGCTGTTGGATCGATAACCGGTGCCGGGACGGAGCCAACGTCCCTTTCCCCGCTCTCATCCGCGTACGGGGCATCGAGATGCGCTGCAGTCTCGATGAGCTGTGTCGCCTGGTCCAGCTCGACCCCGTCGACCGACTGGGCCTCGACCGTCGCTCCCAGCACCTCCAGCGTCGGTCCGACCCGGAGGAGGTGGCCTGCGGTCGCCAATCGGCCCTCGGCGCCGGCCATTGCGACGGCGCAGATCCCCAGTCGTCCGTCGGATGCCAGTTCCAGGATGGCGGTCACGTGATCCCGAGGGACGACCGGTGCACACACCACCACGGTGGGCCGCCAGTCACCCGATGGGTCGGTGCGCCTTGCCGCGTCCACCGACTGCTCCGGTGAATCGTCGAGCTGCACGGCCATCATCAGCCGCCGCCAGGCCAGGTCGGCGATCACCGGCGCGGCGTCGCCGACAACGGTCACCCGGTCGCCATTGGCCAGGGCGGCGCCGAATCCGACCAGGACGAGATCGAATCCCGATGCCCACCGTGAACTCGCCAGCTCCAGCGCCATGGCCCGTCCCAGGCCCTCCGCGGCCACAGGGTCCCCGGCGATGGCGACGCCACCGAGTCCCTCGACGTCGATCATTGCCAGGATGCCGTCGGTTCGCCCCACACTGACCAGCGTCGGGGCAGAGAACCGGTGGCGATCGGCCCGTCGCAAAGGTGCCACGTGACCGAGGTCCACCCGTTCCACGCTGAGCGAGACCCCGTCCTCGGACAAGGTGAAAGGCGACGGCGCAATTGAAACCGGTGCGACGTCGAACACCAACTTCACCTCATCAGCGCCGACCGTGGCCCCCGTGAGCCTGCACCCTTCGGGCCAGCCATTCGGACCGTCGGCAAGCGTCGCAACCGCGGCCTCCACCGCCGCAAGGTCGGCCGCACCTGCGTCCAGACGGAGTCGCTGTTCGAATTGCCGGAGCAGATGCTCGGGCAGGCGGATCTGTCCTCCTCGCGCCCGGTGACGCTGCTGCACCCTCCGGAGTCGGTCGACAAGGTCCGCCACTCCGACACCGACGATTCCGGCTCCGACCGGTGCCGCCGGTACTCCTCCTGGAGCCGGTGGCGGAGGTACCGGCGGCGCCGGGTCGTCCGGCGCTGAGGGTGCGGTACCAGCGGACGGACCTCGACCCGACACCTCGGGAACGGGAAGCGACTGGCCATCGACTGTCGGCAATAACAGCTCCCACCCGGGCTGGAGCCAGTGGTCCGCATCGAGGGCTCCTCCACCCGCTTGGGGCCGGCCATAGTTGAGTTCTGCGATGTCCCGCCACCGGCGCGCCGCTCCGAGCCGCTGCTCGGCAATCGACCACAGCGACTCACGCGCCGTCACCGTATGACGGAATACTTCAGAGGACCCGGGCACTGCCGGAGCGGGGTCATCGACAAGCCGACGGGTGGGACTCACGAGCCGTTCGTCTGCATCGTCGTTGCCTGGAGCCCGATCGGGCGACCACCCCGTCGCTCCACCGGCGTCAGCGGATCGCGCGCCGTGGTGGCCGGGCGGATCGGACTCGGTCGCAGCATTCGGCGCCACAGCCGATGGTCGCAGCACGATCGGAACTGATCGGGTCCCTCCCGCAACGTGGACGGGGACCCTTCCGAGTGATCCGACGGCGAATGCCGTGCCCACCAGAAGTGCAGCCACACCTTGGATCGACCTACTCGCCGGGAGTTGGAAGGTCGAGTGCCCTGATCGCCACGCCGCGATCTCGAGCACCACGCACAGCGTCAACCACGCCCAGGCGATCCACGCCAGTAGCAGGGACGCCTTCCCGAGCCAGGCCGCAACTTGCTGCACGTCACCGGGACGGTGGTGCTCCAGCGCCTGCCGGAGGTGGCCGAATTCGAGGTGGAACGAGGGCGGGCCGGAGGTGATCACGAGCCACAGCGGCATTCCCACGACCAATGCGATGAGGACAGTTGAGGCGAGCAGGCCGAGGGTCTTGCGGCGCCCCGGTCGTTCCTGGTGGATGGCCCAGCTCATGAAGCGCCCCGGGCCACACCGTTGACATCGACCGCCGACGCGACGGCGGACACACGCAACTCTTCGATGCCGATGATTCCGAGGACATCGGTCGGGACCTCATAGCTCACGCGCACCGTGACGACTCCTCCGGTGACAGCCGCGGTGCCCGGATGGCCCGAGGTCACAGTGAACTGCTCGGCGGCGGCGATCGCAGCGGCGGGATCGATCTGCACGTATCCGGAGCGGAGTGCATCGACCGAGATGGCGCCTGCACCGGCCCTCGCGGCCTGCTCCGCCTCGACCTCCGCCGCCTGGCGGGCCGTCAGTGCCGCGCCACCGTCGACCACCAGGCCCAGGAGCGCGACGAGACCCACCAGGACGAGGAGCACGAATGCTGCGATCGCACCCTCGTCCGGGGATCGGAGGTACTTTCCCGCTCGGTGGGGGCTCTGCGCCCGCCGTGCAGCTACCACGTCAGCCGACCGACCGGTACGGGTCCAACGGGGCGGTGGCGGACGCGTGGACCACCGTCGAGCCCGGCAGTCCGGGAAACGCCAGGTCGGACAGGAGGACCTGACAGGCCACGCGGACGGTCACGGTGCCGCCGGGCACGAAGTGTCCGGTGTCCACCGAGATCACCACACGGGCGCAGGTGTGTGTGCGATCGACGACGTCGATCACCGCGTTCATCGAGCCGACCCACTGGGCGGTGCCCACCGTCGGGAGGATCGCTGCGGCCTCGGCGCCCGCCCGCGCTGCCTCCACCACCTGCTGTCGGGCCTCCGACACGCGTCCGAACACCAGCGTGCCCATGGCGACCACAAGTACGACGGGTGTAAGCACGACCAACTCGAGGGTCAGGCTGCCCGCGTCGGCGACGTGTCGGTCCGACCGTCGACGGGGACGCTGTCGACCCACCTCGGTACGGTGCGCCCGGCGCTGCTCCCGAGCCGTCACTCTGAACTCCGGAACTGCTGGATGGGACCTGTGGCACTGGCCGAGACGGACAATGCCAGGCCGGGCACGATCGACACCGCATGACCGGACACCTGCAGCCATTCGGAGTCACCGGGTAGGACGGACACCGAGACCGTCCCCCCGGTGACGTCGGATCCCGGACCCCGGAGCACAGCCTCGGCGGCCGCGGCACCGGCGGAGGGTCCGCCGCCGTAGGAACGCGCCACCCGGTCACCCTGGGATGCCGCCACCTGGGCCACCTGGACCGCGTGCATCCACAGACAGATCTGCACGGACACCAGGAGCAAGAGCATGACGACGGGGACGACAATCACGGCTTCGACCACGGACGATCCTTCGTCAGTGCGACGCGCTCCGATGTCAGTGGACCCGGACGTCCGCTCACGCCGGAAACCGTCATCCGGGCTCCGGCGAAGGGAACGGACGTGCCTCCCATTCAGTTCAGGTTGATGGTGTTGGCCTTTGCCGTCACCTTGGCCACGATGATGGCTCCGA
>CAZULR010000157.1:0-6188 GCA_964621235.1 uncultured Acidimicrobiaceae bacterium | reverse complement strand
CGCATCTCGTCGACCTGCATCACGATGTCGAGCGCGGACGTGGCCACCGAGCCGACGGCGATGGCGTTGACACGGATGCGGGGCGACAGGTCCGTGGCGGCCAGCCGGGTGTAGTGGGCGAGGGCCCCCTTGGCCGTGCCGTAGGCGACGAAGCCCCGGTCGGCCATCCGGCCCATCGCCGACGAGATGTTGACGGCCGAGCCGCCGCCACCCTCGAGCATCAGGGGCACCGCCGCCTGCAGCAGCGTGTGGGCGGTGGCCACATTGAAGTGGAAGGCCGCCTCGAGGGTCTTCGGCGACGTCTCCATGAAGGCCTGCGGCATCGTGCCCCCGACGTTGTTCACCACCAGGTCGAGGCGTCCGAAGGCGTCGCGAGCGTGGTCGACGAGTGCGGCCACGGCGTCGAGGTCGTTGAGGTTGGCGGGCACTGCCACGGCGCGGCGGCCGGTGGCGGCGACCTTGGCGGCGACCTCGTCGAGCTGCTCGGCCGTCCGGGCGGAGATCACCACGTCGGCACCGGCCTCAGCCAGGGCGATGGCGGTGGCGGCGCCGATGCCGCGGCCGGCACCGGTCACCACGGCCACCTGGTCGTCGAGCCGGAAGCGATCGAGAATCATGAGGGTCCCCCTTCGACGGCCGCGGCGGAAGCGGCCCGGTGTAGTGCTACCAGTCCGGACCCCGGTTGCGCCACGTCGCCGCGGCGCCACGGCCGGACGTGGGTCGTCGGGACGGACCCGGCGCGTCACCGCCACCGGGGCGCGGACCCCGCGGAGTCGTTCCGGTGACGGGCCGGGGTGGGACGCCGCCCCGCGCCGTGTGAAGGGCTAGGACGACGTGTACTGGTTGATCTGGGCGAAGGACGGGGCGCCGAGATCCGCCAGCGTCAACGGCGCCGGTGCGGAAGCCGACACGGCCGCAGCTGCCGGTCGGACCACTTCACCGGGGAACGTCGTGCTCGCGGGCCCCGTCGCGCGCCACAGGCCGAACAGCGACACGGTCCGCGTACCGGAGACGACCGTGGTGAGATCGGAGCCGTTGGTGTTGCACTCGGGGGCTGTCTGCTCGGTGAAGTTCACGGACAGCCTGGGCGCGGCGAGCACCGCGGCGCTGAGGTTGGGCGTCACGGCGAACAGCTGGTTGTTGGTCGCCCCGGACGTCTGGTAGCTGAGGAAGTACGCCGTGTTGGTCGCGGTGTCGCAGTAGTTCTCGTTCACGAAGAAAAAGGTGTAGCTGCTGAGCGGACCCGCTTCCTCCGTGATCTGCAGGGAGACGCCGGGTGAGCCGGGACTGGTCGGAGTCCAGCTGGCGACGGCGGTCCGCGTCGTGGTCGAGGCCTGTGCCGCACCGGCGGGCGTACTCGCCAGCACCGAGGGGGCCACGAGCGTGCACACGAAGCCCAGCACCAGACCGGAACGGACAAGAACGGTTCGATCGACCATCACCGACACCTCCATAGCGGACGCTCCACGCATTGTCGGTGGAGCCGTCCGTGGGCGAGCGTAGCGACGGGAGGCCCACCCTGCCCGGTACCGTCGCACCCGCGGTTGCACCTCGGTCTCGCGACGGGCCCCGCCGCCCACGGAGGTGGCAGCACCTCCGTCAGCCGGGACGCCACGAGGTGCCGTCCCACCGGAGCGGGTGGGCCCACGTGGTCCCGTCCCACCAGCCGAGGTGGTACGGGTCACCGCTGACCCGGTACCAGCCCGCCGGGGCCGGCGGCGGTGCCGGGGGGCTCGGCAACGGTGGGGCCAGGGGTGGGACCAGGTGCGGCACGGGTATCGGCTGGACCGGTGCGGAGCGTGCGGCCCCGACGGGTGCGGGGAGTGGTGGGATCCCCAACGGTGCCCCGGGCCGCGCCCGGCCCCCCGGCGACTCGGCGCGCACCACGGCGGTACGCCCCCACGTCTTGATCTGGGGACGCCACGGCGGCGGGCAGGTCGCCACGGCCGACGGTGTCGTCAACTCGCGTATGGCGTGCCGCCCGAGCAGGAACGAGGCGATGCCGATCCCGGTGGCGAAGAACGCGCCGGCCGTGCCGGTGGCGAACGCCTGCCCGATCGAGTGGGCGATCGACGAGGGCGACGGCTGGGGCGCCACGCCGAACAGCGTGATGAACCCGTCGTGCAGCGAGTGGATGCCCACCGCGATGAGGAAGGCGAGCGTGCCGGCGCCGGTGACGGCACGGTGGCTGCGCCACGCGGCCAGCCAGATGACCGCGCCGGCGAATCCGGTGACGAAGACGTGGGGGAGCTCGGCGGCCGGCCTGATCAGCGCCAGCTGCAGGTGGTACCAGTGGTGGTGGGCACGGGCCTGCCACTCGGTGCCCTCCACGGCCCCGGTGGTCGCCCCGCTCACGAGCACCAGGTACAGCCCGACCAGGGGGTCCTTGAAGCGGGCCGACCCGAAGGCGAGCAGGAGGAAGGGGACCAGCAGCTTGCCGCCCTCCTCGATGGGACCGGTGAGCCACAAGGTGGTCACGTCGCCGAAGGCGTGGACCGTGAGCGACTCGAGGCCGAAGGCGATGGCGAAGCCGACCAGTCCGCAGCCCACGCCGATGGCGGTGAGCCCGCGCAGCCGCTCCAGGCGGCGCATCGGCAGGTAGCGGACCACGACCTCCACCGTGCCGACCATGAACGCCGTGTAGCCGACGAGCGACGTCCACGACCAGAGGCCCGAGCCGGTGTAGCCGCTCACGATGCCGGGCACGACGACGAGGAGCTGACCCATGAGCATCCACCACGGCCACGACTGCCGGAGGAACGCGAACGGCCGCGGCGGGCCGGGCAGTTCCGGGGCGACGGCCGCCTCATGGGTGCTGCCCGTCCAGGCGGTCCCGTCCCACTCGGCGAGGGCGGCGACCGGACGGTAGACGTACCAGCCGGGCGCGTCGATCAATCGGCCACCCGGGCGGAGGCGGTGATGCGGGTGGGTCGCAAGCGCACGACCAGTTCGCCGGGCACGCCGTTGCGGGCGCCGTAGGCCTCGGCCTGGTCGTCCCCCATGTACCGCCCGCCGATGACGGTGGCCCAGTGGCGCAGGGATTCGGGATCCTCGCTCAGCGTGGCCGTGCCTTCGACGATGACGAAGGTGAACGGGGGCGTGTCGTCGTCGACACAGAGGGCGAGCCGAGGGTCGCGGGCCAGGTTGCGGCCCTTCACGGTGTCGGACGCCGTGTTGAACACGAGGTCGCCGATGGGCGCATCGGGCCCGGCCGTCGAGCGGTCGAGGGCGAACCAGATCGGTGCGATGTGGGGCCGGCCGTCGGCCCGGACGGTGGCCAGCTTGGCCGTGCGGGCCGGACGGGCCTCGAGGAAGGCCGCCACCTCCTCGTCGTCCATCGGATGGGCCACGGGACGCTCAGGCGGGCTTGGTCGACGGCAGGCCGAGCTTACGGTGGTCCCACGAGACCGTCCGCTCGACGTTGACCTTGGCCACGATCCGCTTGTTGAGCATGGTCTCGACGAACGGGCGCAGCTCCTCGCTGTACGTGCCGTAGTAGCGCTCGAAGAGATTGACCCCGAGCTCCCACATCTTGTCCGGGTCGTCCACGATCTCGGCCCGTCCGACGAGCTCGACGCCCCGCAGCTCTTCGTAGTAGTCGCCGTCCTCCATCATGCAGGTGATCCGGCTGTCCCGGCCGAGGTTGACCGCCTTCTGGGCCTTGGCCTTCGTCTCGATGGCGATGGTCCCGTCGAGGAATCCGTACCACATGGCCACGGCGTGGACCGAGCCGTCGTGGTTGATGGTGCACATGGTCATCGGACGACGCTCGTGGAGGAAGGCGTCGATCTCCTCGGGAGTCATCCGGATCAGGTCCCGCTGCTTGATCCCGTGGCCCATCTGCTGGGTCGGCGGCGGCTCGCTCATGTGTCCCTCCACGTGTCGGGCGCCGGGACCCGCCCGTCGCTCTGGCCACCGTACCGGGACGCGGGCCACCGGGGCGTCGACCCGGCAGAATGTCCCGGTGACCCCGCCCGATGCCGATCGCCAGTCACCGGTACGCGTGGTGTTCGTCTGCACCGGCAACATCTGCCGGTCACCGATGGCCGACGTGGTGCTCCGGCACCTGGCGGTCGACGTCGTCCTGGTCGACGGCACCCGACTGGGCGACCTGCTCGAGGTCTCGAGCGCCGGGACCGGTGGCTGGCACGCCGGCGAGCCGATGGACCCCCGGGCCCGGAGCGCCCTCGAGCGCCGCGGCTACGTCGACCACGGCCACCGGGCCCGGGCGTTCGAGACGGCCTGGCTGGACGACGCCGGCCTCGTGGTGTGCCTGGACCGGGGGCACCGCCAGACGCTGGCCAGCATGGCCCGTGCCCGTGCCGGCGACTACCGGCACGACGACCGACTGGTGCTGCTCCGCAGCTTCGACCGACGGGCCGGGGGGGACGTGGACGTGCCCGACCCGTACTACGGCGACGACGACGACTTCGAGCGGTGCCTCGACATGATCGAAGCCGGGTGCCGCGGCCTGGCTGCCCACCTGGCCGGGCAGGTCGGGTCGACCCTGCCCGGATGAGCGGATGAGCGGGGGCGGTTCCGGACTGACGGTCCCGGTGACCCGGATCGCCGTCCACGGTGCCTCGGGCAGCGGCAAGACGACGTTGGCCACCGCTCTGGCCGACCGGCTCGGCGTGGCCCGTACCGAGCTCGACGCGCTGTTCCACCAGCCCGGTTGGACCACGTTGCCGGACGGCGAGTTCCGGGCCGAGGTGGCGTCCCGGGCGGCCGGGCCGGGGTGGGTCATCGACGGCAACTACCGGGTCGTGCGGGATCTGGTGTGGGAGCGGGCGCAGCTGATCGTCGTCCTCGACCCGCCGCGCCGGCGGGTCATGGCGCAGCTGCTCCGCCGGACGGTGACGAGGGCCGCCCTGCGGGTCGAGCTGTGGAATGGGAACCGGGAGTCGTTCCGCAACCTGGTGTCCACCGACGACCAGCGCAATGTCGTGCTGTGGTCGTGGCGCACCCATCACCGCTACCACGACGAGGTACCCGCCGAGGCACGGTCCGAGGCGCCGCACGCCCGCGTGGTGGTGCTGCGGGACCGGCGGTCGGTGGACGCCTTCCCTGACCGCCTGGCGCGGGGCGAGGTCTGAGCCGCCGGTACGCCCCACCCACCGGGCGGGTGGTCAGGCCCGGTGCACCCGGAACCACCCGGTGGCGAAGTCGACCAGGGCGGGCTGCGCGAGGAGACGGCCGGTACCGTGGCCGACGGGCCCGGTCCGCTCGAGGCCTTCCGCCAGCGCAGCCGCGCCGACCGCCTCGAAGTCGTCAGTGTCGATGTCGACGTCGGGGAAGGTGACCCATCGACGGGCGCCGTCGACCAGCACGGGCGCCCCCCGCGTCACGGTCCCGGCGGCGCCGCTGCGTGCCTCGGCCAGATGGAGGGAGGTGTTATTGGCGTGTCCGACGCCGAGCAGCAGGACGTCCGCGCCGAGGTCGTAGCAGCGGGCGAGCGGGGAGCCCTCGCCGAGCCCGTAGGGCAGCGAGTGTCCGGACGTCACCTCGCCGGCCCGGGGGCCGACGGCGCAGAACGAGTAGGCGGGGTGGTCGCTCCGGACCGCACCCGGCACCCGGCGCACGGTGTCGGGCACGACGCCCATGGACCGGGTCGGGGTGAGTAGCGGGTCGTAGGCCGGCATGGACTCCCGGATGACGGGCCACCACGCCACGGGGACGGGCGGGTGCTGCCAGGCGGCTGGGTCGGACAGGTGGCCCGAGTGCGTCGGGACCACGAGGGTGCCGGCCGGTCCGAGCACGTCGAAGAGGGCGAGCACGACGGCTTGGGCGCCGCCCGCCACCCACCCGAGCGACGACAGCGAACTGTGGACCAGCAGGGTCGAGCCCTCGGTCACGCCGAGCGCCGACAGGTCAACGGCGAGACCGTCGCGCGTGACGGGGAGTGGCTGGTCACGGTCGACGGCCTCCACGGGCCCAGGATACGGGCACCTGACCGGGCCGGGCCGGTAGATCCCGACCGGTGGCGCAGGTCCAGCGCCTGGTGGGACCGCTCTCGTACGCTGGACGGATGTCGTACTCGACCGCGATCTCGGTGTTCGCCATCGCCGCGGCGGTGGCGATCGCCCCGTTGTGTTCGGAGGTCCTCCGTCGCTGGCGCATCCCGAGCGTGCTCTTCGAGTTGGTCTTCGGGATCCTCATCGGCCCCGAGGTGCTCGGGTGGGCCAGTC
>CAZULR010000156.1:0-6222 GCA_964621235.1 uncultured Acidimicrobiaceae bacterium | reverse complement strand
AGGGCGGTGGCCAGGGCCTGGTCACGCTCGCCTGCTTCCAGGACCTGTCCCAGGCGCGCCACCGCTGGCCGGGGCAGGCCGACGGCTTCCCCTCGCTCTTCGGGACCACGGTGGTCCTCCCCGGCATCGGCGACGTCCGCACCCTCGAGGCCCTGTCGGTGCTCTCCGGGGACCACGAGGTCGTGGTCCGGTCGGTGTCGCGGGGTCGGACCCCCTCGGACCGTCCGCTGGCCGACTTGCTCGGACGGGGACGGATCCAGACCGGCGAACAGCTCGGGACGCAGTGGCGGCGCCGGCTGGCCCCCGACGACATCACCCGCGGCCGTCCCGGGCACGCCCTGGCGTTCGGGGCGCGCAACCAGCCGGCCTGGTTCCCGCTCGCCCCGGCCCACCTGGCCGAGCCGTGGCGCAGCCTCCGCACACCCGAGCGCACCCTCGACGTCCCCCGTCCCGGTCCACCGGAACGGGGGCACACGACACCGAGGGCCCTGGACCGGTGACCGGCCCGCACTCATCGGCCGAGGTCGACCGACGGCCCGTCCCGCCGGTCGGGCCCGTCTCCGAGGGCGCGGCCCGATGGACGCCGGGGGCCCGCCACCGGCCGGACCCGTTCGGCTGACGGCACGGCGGCATCGAGGGCCCGCCCGACGGTGCCCATCAGCCGGTCCGCGGACCATGCGGCGTCGTCGTGGCGTCGGGGGCCCAGGGCCGCCTCGACCGCTCCGGCCAGGCGGACCACCTCCGCCCGGCCCAGACCCTGCGGCGCGGCGTCCGCGACGGCAGCCACGTGGTCACGACTGGTGGGGACCCGCCGCGGCGAACCTGACCGGTCGAGCGCCCGGACGACGTCGGAGGCGCGGATCCTCCCGCCCGGGACCGACAGTGGCGCCCGACCGACGACCTGGACGAGGTCGTTGACGTCGAGGCCCATCGAGGCCGCCCGACGCGACCACGCCGAGCGCAGGTGGTCGAGGGTCACGTCCCGGTCCTTGTCGGGCCGGTCGGCGAAGTACGCCACGCGCCGGACCGCCGGGGAGCCACGACCGCCGGCGACCCGGTGGGACGACTCGTCGATCGAGGCCGCCCGTTGGGAGAAGAGCCGGCACAGCACGGGATCCACCCCGACCACCTCCCACGGGCCCGACGTGGCCCGCTGCCACGCCACGCCGGCGGACCCGGTGAGGTGGTGCCGCAGCGACGCGTCGTAGACGGCCTGGGTGGCCCGCCGGTGGAGGAACATCCGACGGCTGTCGAGCGCCGACCACCGCCCGTCCAGTCCTTGGGCGACGTTGGCCGTGACCACGTGGGTGTGGAGGTGCGGATCGAGGGCCCGGCTCGTGCGGTGGACGAAGCCGGCGGCCACCGCCCCCGTGGTGCCGAGGTGCTGGACCTGGCCGCCCCGGGTCCGCCGCACCCCGAGCCCGGCCCCCTCGAGGTAGTGGACCGCATCGGCCACCGCCGCGCTGTGGGCGGCGCCGGCCGCCGCACCGAGCTCGCTCGGCGCCAGCAGGTGGAGGACACTGATCGCCTTCGGGGCGGCGAACACGAGGTCGAACCCGCACACCGGTCGGCTCCCCCGGGCCTGGCGCAGCGTGCCCCCTCGGTGTGGTTCCCGACCGGCCAGTACCTCGGCGAGGTCCAGGCCACCGGCGGCGCCGCGCAGCCCGAGCGCGGCACTGCCCCGACCCACCCACGCGCCGGCGGACTCACCGGCCACACCGGGCCCGTCGGCCCCCAGGTCGCCGTCGTGGGCCAGGTCGGCGAGGTAGTAGCCCACACCGTCGCCGTGCACGACGTGCAGCCTCAGCACGGGGGAGCCGGCACGACGGTGCGGGCGTCCGACGGGGCACGCGGGGTGACTGGCCTCGGTCGACGGTCCACCCGACCGTCTTGCCACACCCTGCTGTCCGGCACCTTGCCGGGGACCTGCCCCGTGGACGCCCCACGAGCCACCCGCCGATGAGCCCCGCGTCATCCCGTGCCGGTCCGGGGTCCTCCACCGTCGGCCGCATGGTCAGCGGACGACCTCGACGATGCGCCGGTGCAGTCCTGCGGACCCGGCCCACCGGGTCCGCGGCTACCCCCGGTAGCGGGCCAGGATCCGGCGAGCGGCCTCGGCGGCCAGCTCCCGGTCCTCGGCGGGCTCACGCACCTCGGCGTCGGGGCCCAGCCGGAGCAGCAGCCGTTCGAGCCAGGCGTCGCCACCCACGAAGACCTCCCAGATCGTCCGGCCGTCCTCCTCCGACTCCACCGCGGACGGGATGGTGTCGAACAGCCACGACGTGGACGGGTCGGCGGCGATCCGCACCCGGCGGCTGTCCGGACCGGGAACGAACGCCCCGAGGGCCCCGCCGGCAGGCGTCCCCTCCGCCCGGGCCGACAGGTCCGACAGCTCGGCCGACAGGACCTCGGGGGACGCCGGTCCGGCGGGCTCCGCCGTGGCGATCCGGTCGACGCGGAAGCGCCGGACGCCGTCGGCCTCCTCGCACCAGGCGTCCACGTACCAGTGCCCCTCGGATGCGAAGAGTCTCCGAGGCGTGATGGTCCGTTCGGTGGTCTGATCGGTGGAGGCGGCGTAGTAGGTGACGGTCAGCCGCTCGCGGGCCTGCAGGGCGTCGCGCACCGTCTCGAGCAGGTCGGGCGAGTCCAGCTCGACCTCGATGCCTGTCTGGCCGAGGGCGCGGTCGAGCTTGGCCAGCGCCCGGGACAGGGCGCCGTCCTCGTCGCTCCCCGGGACAGCGAGCAGGGCGCGGGCCGATGCGGCGAGGCCGAGCCCCTCGCGTGGGCTGAGGCGGCGCGGCCGGGCCAGCGTCGTGCCGACCCGGGTGGACACCGAGTCCTCGGTCACCACGATCTCGAGGAGCTGGTCCGGCGTGTAGGGCGGCACCCCACAGCAGGCGGCCATCTCGAGCTCGGCCACCAGCGCCGTCGGTGTGAGGTCGAACCGGGCGGCCACCTCGTCGATGGGGGCCTCCCCCTCCTGGGCCAGCCAGGTGAGGATGGCCAACAGGCGGCGGAGCCGGGTGGCGGTGTCGACGGCGGGACTCACCGGGCACCACCGGAGGCGCCGACGATGGACTCGAGCCGGTCCACCACGGCGGCACGGACCTCGTCGGGCCGCAGCACCTCCGCGTGGTCCAGGAGGTCGAGGACCCACGACACCAGCGCGTCGACGTCGGTGACCACCAGCCGCACCACCACTCCCCCGTCGTCCGTGCGCTCGACGACGGAGTCGGGACCGAGCTCGGTCACCACCCGCGACGCCTCGGCCACGTCGACGGCGACGTCGACCTGCACCGACTCACCCGGTCCGAAGTGCCACGGATCGCGGGCGAACTCCCCGTCGGCGTCGAACCCGGCCGGCAGCTCCGCCGATCCGGGCGCCCCGACCTGCGGCGGCCCGTCGAAGCGGTCGACCCGGAAGGTCCGCGCCTCGTCCTTGGCGCGGTCCCGTCCCACGACGTACCAGTGGCCGCCCCGGAAGCGGATACCGGCCACGTCCACCGCCCGGGGGGCACCCCGGTAGGAGAATTCCACGGAGGCACCGGTCCGGACGGCGTCGAACAGCAGGGGCAGCGCCAGCAGGCCGTCCACCAGGGGAAGGTCGACGAGCGGAAGCGGGGCGCCGCGCCGGGGCCAGCTGCCGCCCATCCCCAGCTTGGAGAGCGCCTCCCTCCCGATAGGCTCGCCGAGGTGGACGCCGGCCACCGCGAGGTTCAGGGCCGCCTGCTCGTCGGGCTCCAGGCCGAGATCGGGCAGGTAGTACGCGTCGGGGTCCACCCGGTATCCGATCTGCTCCTCGGCCTCGATGGCCTCCGCCAGGACCGGCACCCCCTCGTCCCGCAGCAGGCGCTTGTCCCGCTCGAAGGCCTGGCGACGGGCCTCGTGACCGGCGGGGTACCCGGGGACGCGGTCGGCGATCTCCCGCAGGCTGAGTGGACGGCTGGCATCCAGCAGCACCAGCAGCAGGTCGGTGACACGTTCGAGGCGGTCGGGTTGGGCCATTCCCGCCAATCTACGGCCCGGGAGACGAGGAGCGCACCGTGACCGGCGCCTGGGACTGGCATCCCCACCTCCTCCTCTGGGGCGTCCTGGCGGCCATCGGGCTCGGCACGGCCCTGGCCCACCGTCGCCTCGCCTACACGTCGCCCGACCCTGTCACCTGGCCGGCCTGGCGGGCGCGGCGCTTCGCCGCCGGCCTGGTCCTGGTCGGACTCAGCATGGGATGGCCGCTCGGCGACCTGGCGGCCCACTGGTCGGCGACCGCACTGGTGCTGCAACGGTGCCTGCTCGTCCTGGCCGTGGCCCCGCTGCTGCTGGCCGGACTGCCCGACGACCTCATCCGCCGTCTGACCCGGCCCGCGCCCGTCGACGCCGTCCTGGTCCGCGTGCTGCGCCCGCCGGCGGCCGTCATCACCGTCACCGTGCTCCTCGTCGGGTCCATGGCGCCCGTGCTGGTGGCGGCCCAGGCCTCGTCTCCCGCGGCGCGCGCCGGGCTGGCGCTCGTCGTCCTCGTCGCCGGCACCGTCCTGTGGCTACCGATCATGGGCCGGATCCCGGGGATCGCCCGGCCGAGGCCCATGATCCGCGCCGTCTACCTCGTCGCCCAGGCCATCGTGCCCGTCTTCCTCTCGTTCGTCTTCATCCTCGATCCCTCACCGCTCTATCCGGCGTTCGCCCACTCCGTCGACGTGATCCGCCTCCGGCCGCTCAACGACCAGCAGGTGGCCGGGTTCGTCTCGAAGCTCTCCTTCCTGTTCGTGCTGCTGTCCGTCGCCGGCGTCGAGCTGGCCCGGGCTCCGGACTCCGACGACGACCTCGGGCCCGAGGACCCGCTGGTGTGGGCCGACGTGGAGCGACACTTCGAGCGGCTCGACCGGCGCGGCGCGGCCGTCGTCGTCGAGTCGGGGCCCATCCCTCCCGGGACCACCCACCCGGGCGACGGCCCGTCCACCGGGCCGACGACTGGTCCGGGGGCCGGTCCGACGGACGGTCCGACGACCGGCGAGGCCGACGGGCACCCCGACCGCGGTCCCGACCCCGCATGATGGCCGCCACCCCCCGCCGGCGGTCCCTTGCGCCCGTGCCGACGCTCGGGTGCGCCTGTACGGCCCGTCAGTTCCGTACCATGGGCCGGTGACACTGGGCGCCCCTACTGCACCTGCCCTGCGCCGGCTCGTGGCCGGCAACATCGCCGCCGGCATCGAGGAACTCGGGGGTCGTCCGGCCATGGTCGTCCGTTCGGTGTCCGACGTGCGCCGCGGTGCCCTCTCCCCCGACGACGGAGAGACGATGGCCCAGGCCGCCTCGGTGGCGTCGGCTCTCCGGATCCCCTACGTCCTCGTCCTGTCCTCGAGCGGTGCCGACGTGTCCGGCGGGGTGGCGTCACTCCACGGCTGGGGACGTGCCGCACGGGCCATGTCCGCGTGCTCCGGAGTCGTCCCGGTGATCGTCGTCGTGACCGGGCCCGCCCTGTCCGGACCCGCGCTGCTGCTCGGGCTGGCCGACGTCGTGGTCATGACCGGAGACGCCTTCGCCTTCGTCTCCGGTCCGGCCATGGTGGCCGAGTTCACGGGCATCCGCATCGGCGTGCATCAGCTGGGTGGAAGCGCCATCCACGCCCGGTCGAGCGGCCTCTGTGCCATCGAGGCGACCTCGGTCGAGCAGGCGCTCGAGCACGTGGCGCACCTGCTCAGCCTGCTTCCCGCCCACACCGACGAGCTCCCACCCCGTGCGGCGTCGGGGGTGCCCGTGCCCGGCGAGGTGCTGCGGTCGGTCATCCCGGACCGGGCCACCAGCTCGTACGACGTGCGCAAGGTAGCGGCCGCACTGGCCGACGACGCCGACGTCACCGAGCTGTGGCCGCGCTGGTCGCCGCAGCTCGTCACCGCCCTCGCCCGCATCGACGGCCGGACGGTCGGCTTCGTGGCCAACCAGTCCCAAGCGCTGGCCGGCACCCTCGACATCGCGGCCAGCCAGAAGGGTGGGCGTTTCGTCCGCTTCTGCGACGCCTTCAACGTGCCCCTCGTGACGCTGGTGGACACACCCGGCTTCCTGCCTGGCAAGGACCTCGAATGGCGGGGCATGATCCGCCACGGCGCCGAACTGGCCTTCGCCTACGCGGAGGCCACCGTGCCCCGAATCTGCGTGATCCTGCGCAAGTCCTACGGCGGGGCGTACATCGTCATGGACTCGAAGGGCCTGGGCAACGACCTCTGCTTC
>CAZULR010000155.1:0-6242 GCA_964621235.1 uncultured Acidimicrobiaceae bacterium | reverse complement strand
TGATCCCGAGGGCGAAGCCCCGCTCGTCGGCGGGGAAGGCGTCGGTGATGATGGCGCTCGAGTTGGCGAAGATGAAGGCGCCGCCCACTCCCTGCCCGACGCGCATCACGATGATCCACAGCGCCGCGCTCGGGCCCGACATCCACGTGACGGACAGGAGGACGGAGAACACGGTGAAGATGGCGAAGCCCAGCGTGTACATCTTCACCCGCCCGAACATGTCCCCCACCCGTCCGAAGCTGACGACCAGCACCGAGGTGACGAGCAGGAAGCCCATCAGGATCCACAGGAAGTAGGACGTGTTGCCGGGCGAGAGCGGGTTCAGCTTGATGCCCCGGAAGATGTTCGGGAGCGCGATGAGCAGGATCGAGGCGTTGATGGTCACCATCAGGGTGCCGATCGTGGTGTTGGTCAGGGCGACCCACTTGTAGTTCCTGGATTCGACGGCCGGCGGCATGGGTGCTCCTCCCGGATGTCCGCCCGCGCCGACCCCGGACGGGGCGGTGCGGGACGAGGCGTTCGGACGAACTAGTTGGTTGGTACTAACTAACTATACTGGTGGTGGCCGGGAACCGTGCCGTGCCATCGTGAAGGTGGAGCCGCGACCAGAAGGGTGACGATGATCGACCAACGGGAGCACCTGACCGAGGACGACCTCGACGCCATCGGGGAGGCGACGGGCCTCGGCGTGGCCATCGTCCGGATCCAGCGGCAGCTGCGGGCACGGGCCGGGTCGGACATGACCCCCTCCCAGTCCTCGGCACTGGCCCGGATCGAGCAGGACGGCCCCCTCCGTCTCGGTGCGCTCGCCGAGCTCGAGGGCACGACGGCGGCCACCATGAGCCGGGTCATCGACAGCCTGTCGGACCGCAGTCTCATCGAACGGGTACCGGACCCGCTCGACGGCCGGGCGAGCCTGGTACGCCTGCGACCCGAGGGTGGCGAGCTGCTGCACCGGCTGCGCGCCCGCTACACCGAGGCCCTCCGCAGTGCCCTGTCCGAGCTGTCGCCACCGGAGCGGAAGGTGATCCACGACACCATTCCCGTGATGGCCCGGCTGAGCGATCTGCTCCAGGCGTCCGAGCGCTTGGACGTCGGCTGACTCGCTGCCGACATCCACACCGGGACGCGCTAGGCCCGTCGCCGGCCGGTTGTCGGCGATGGTCGTTCGGTACGGTGGAGGTGATGCCACCGAGGAGCCGACGGAAGTCGTGGGACCACCGGGGGAAGGTCGCCGTCGTGACCGGGGCGTCCGCGGGCCTCGGTCGTCGCCTCGCACTGGACCTGGCCTCGGCCGGGGCGGTGGTGATCGGCGTGGCGCGCCGGGAGGTGCTGCTCCAGTCCCTCGTAGACGAGCTGCGGGTGCACAGTCCGGAGTCGTCCTACCGGGTCTGCGATCTCTCCGATGCCGCGTCGTTCGTCCGTCTTCTCGAGCAGGTGGAGGAGGAACTCGGACGCATCGACATCCTGGCCAACATCGCCGGCGTCGGTGGGATCATCCGCACCGAACCCACGACCGCCGCGTCACTCCGATCCGTCATGGAGGTGAACTTCATCGCTCCCGTCGCCGGCATGCTGACCGTCCTCCCCGGCATGCGACGACGGGGGTCCGGCGCCATCGCCAACATGAGCTCGGACGACGGACGGGCTCCCGGCGCCGGCGCGGCTGACTACTCCTCCAGCAAGGCGGCCCTTTCCGCGGCGACCGAGAGCCTGTCCTATGACGCCAGGCCCGACGGCGTGATGCTCCACACGGTCTACCCGGGCTGGGTGCCGACGGAGATGGGGCTCACGTCCGTGCGCGACGGGGGTCTCCCGATGCCGCCGCGCGCCGTGCGTCGTACCGAGGAGCAGGTCTCGTCGCTCGTGCTCCGCCGGATGTACGACCCGCGCCTCGAGATCAATGCCGCCGTGCTCCCCCTCGTCGCCCCGATCCTCCGGACGGTGGCCCCACGCATCTACCAGCGGATGCGGGCCGTTCACTAGCCGGCGGCGGGCCCCGGAACCATAGGTCCCCCGCCTCCTCGCCCCCCAGCACGTTCCGGCCTCGACAGGTGTCGATGTGGGATCCCGATGACGTCAGGGTGCAAGATGGACGGGGCCGATCCCCGAGGAACGGTCCGTGGTTCGGACAGCCGTCCGTCACCCGGTGGGCGGAGCAAGCAGGGAGGTGTGACGCGACCATGGCCGTGCTGCTCGCGTTCCTGGCGTCACTCCTCTTCGCGCTCGGCCTCGTGCTGCAGCAGCGGGGGACGCTGAAGGCGCCCGAGTCCAGCAAGGGGCTCACGTTCATCATCCAGCTCTTCCGGCATCCGGTGTGGCTCCTCGGTGGCCTGTTGTCGGGAGCGGGATTTGCCCTGCAGATCATCGCCCTGTCGATCGGGTCGCTCGTCGTCGTCCAGGCCATCGTGATCTCGAGCTTCGTGTTCGCCCTGCCGATCGGCGTGTGGCTCACCGCCCAGCGGTACGGACGCTGGGACGTCATCGGGGCCTCGATGACGCTGATCGGGCTGCTGACCTTCCTCCTCGGCGGCGATCCGACGGGGGGCACGAACACCGTGGCTCCGGCGTCCTGGGCCATCTGCCTCGTCGCCACGGCACTTTTCGTCGCCGTGCTCGATCTGGCTTCCCGACGATCGAGGCGGCCGGTCGCCGCGGCGCTCCTCGGTGCCGCCGGTGGCCTGTCGGTCGCAGTCCAGTCCGGAATGGCGAAGGCCCTCACCCATGCCCACGGCGGCCGTGCCGGTGTGTTCGGCACATGGCAGCTCTACGCGCTGATCGGCACCGTTGCCGCCACGTTCGTCTACCAGCAGCGTTCGCTCCGGGTCGGGGTACTTGCCCCCGCACTGGCGGCGAGCAACGCAGCCAACCTGGTCGGCAGCGTGATCCTCGGGCTCTGCCTCTTCGCCGAGCGGCTCGGACAGGGACCGGTGGGCACGGCGTCCGCCGTGTTCGGCCTCGTGCTGGTCCTGGTCGGCATCGTCACCCTCGTGACCCGTGGCCATCCCCCGGCGCTGGCTGTCGGAGGGACCCCGTCGATCGAAGGGTCGCTCGAGCCCACGATCGAACAGGCGACCGGCCATGCGGGGTCCCCGGAACATCCTCCGGAATGAGTGGTCCGCCGACCCGTGCCGGTTCCCTCACCGGGTTGCCCGAGCGCCCGGCACCCGTCTCCCACCGGAGACACCGGCCCTCGCGGTCACCGGCCGGCGTCAGGCCGGGTCGGTCTCATTCCCGCGCAGCGCCGCCAGCGACCGCACGATGGAGGCCTCGATGAGCTTGTCGTTGCCCTCGGAGATGAAGTGGTGCACGCGACGTTCCAGGAGCAGCCGCATCACCGGGTTGAACACCTCGTAGGTCTCGCGGAAGTGGACCCGGGTCCTCCCCCCACCCAGGTCCTCGAGCCGGGTGCCGCCCGAGGCCTGTGACCACAGGGGCTTGCCCACCGCGTCATACCGCCACGACACCGGACGCCGGGCCTCGGTGATCCACTCCCAGGACTGGGCACGGCCCCCGGAGAACAGGTATTTGGGGACCGGGAAGTGGCAGTGGCGCACCAGCCCGTTGCCCTCGTCGTCCCCCTGGTGGAGGATCTCGATCGTGACCGTGTCCGACGTGAACCCGGCACGGGTGCGACGCCAGATGACGTCCCAGACCTCCTCGGGTGTCCCGTCGACCTCGAAGTCGAAGGTGTGTTCCTGCATCGCTGGCTCCCGTCCCCCCTACGTCCGACCGATCGACCCGTCGCTCACTCGCCCGTGGCCGGTGCGGTCGCCAGTGCCGGCAGCCGCCGTCAGCCGGGACTTGACCACCTTCCCCCCGGCGTTCCTGGGCAGCTCGCCCACCACCTCCACCCGGCGGGGCACCTTGTAGTCGGCCAGATTCTGGCGGGCGAACTGGACGACCGCCTCGGCCGTGGCCGCGGCGCCCGGCCGCAGCACGACCCAGGCACCGACGTCCTCGCCCAGCACGGCATGGGGGATGCCCGCCACCGCGGCCTCGACCACGTCCGGATGGGCCTGCAGGACCGCCTCCACGTCGTCGGCGTAGACGTTCATCCCCCCTCGGACGATCATCTCCTTCTTGCGGCCCACGATGTAGAGGTAGCCGTCGGCGTCGAGGTGGCCGAGGTCGCCGGTGTGCAGCCAGCCGCCCGCCCACTGCCGGGCGGTGGCGGCCGCGTCCCGGTAGTACTCACGGTGGCCCCCCGGGTTGCGGGTCAGGACCTCGCCCACCTCCCCCGTCGGACACGGCTGACCGGCCCCGTCCACGATCCTCACCTCGACCGGTGGGGTCGGCCGACCGACGGCCCCGGGTCGGGTCCGGGCCGCCTCGGGGTCCATGGTGAAGGTGGCGTGCCCCCCTTCGGTCATGCCGTAGCTGTTGAGCACGTCGGCACCCGGGAGTCTGTCCTGGAGGGCCCGGAGGGTGTGGGGGGCCAACGGTGCGCTGCCCAGCACGAGCTTGCGCAGGCTGGTGAGGTCGGCCGAGTGGAACGCGGGATGGTGGATGAGGAGCTGGGCCATGGCCGGCACCACGAAGGCGATGTCCGGCCGCTCCCGGGCCACGATCCCGAGCCACCGGCCGGCATCGAAGGTCGGCAGGTGGAGCACGGTCATCCCGGACTTCATCGGGTTGTGGATGAACCCGAGCCCGGCGAACGTGAACACCGGGGACGCGGTCAGCCACCCCGTCCCCTGCCACTCCGGCAGCTGGTTGGGCACCCGGGCCACCTGGTCGTGCCGGACGGCCACCCCCTTGGGCCGGCCGGTGGTGCCGGACGTGTACATGATGTCGGCCAGATCGCCGCCGTCGAGCGGGGCCTGGATCGGGGAGTCGTCCCCGGCCATCACGTCCTCGAGGTCGACGCCGCCGTCGAATCCCGGGCCACCCACCGTGACCACCGCGGACAGCGAGGGGACGGTCCCGACGAGCGGTCCGACCGTTGCGCCGTAGGAGCCGCTGGCCACCACCGCGCTGACCTCGGCGTGCTCCATGATGCCGCGCACCTCGGGGGGCGACAGGCGGTTGTTGAGCGGGACGGCGACCGCGCCGAGCTTGTGGACGGCGCTGTAGGCCACGATCCAGTGGAGGACGTGGCCGGGCTCCATCACGATGGCCACCCGCTCCCCCCGGGTCACCCCCCGTTCGGCGAGCCCTCGGGCGAGCCGATTCGACCGGCGCTCCCACCGGTCGAAGGTGAGCGACGTGTCGTCCCCGAGGTTCCGGTACGCCGTCTCGTCGGGGTAGGCCGCGGCCATCGTCCGCAGCTGGTCGGTGAGGAGCCCGGTCACGTCGGCATCCGTGCGTCGTGCGTCCCGGTCACGCCGTTCAGGAGCCTTGGCCGGACGCCAGCGGCACGGGACGCGCCAGGCTCCAGCTGAAGGTCTCCGGGATGTCGTCCCGCTCGATGGGCCTGGACAGGTCGGCCACCGTGGGGCCGACCCGGTCGGCCACCTCCTGGAGCTGCGGCCCGTCGAAGCCGAACAGCCGACAGGCGTTGCCGCCGAGGATCCGGCGCAGGTCCGGTTCGGGCAGTCCCCCGAACACCTGGCGCAGCACCAGGCGGTGCACCGGTGCCGCCCCTTCGAGGTGGGGGTAGTCGGCACCCCACATCAGCCGGTCCACCCCGATCTCCTCGCGCATCTCGGCATCGGCGCGCTGCATCAGCGAGCCACCCAGGAACACGTGGCGGTCCACGTACTCCGCCGGGCGCATCGAGAGGTAGGAGCGCACCGGGGCCCCGCCGTGGGTGTCGAAGAAGGACTCCATGTCCCGCACCAGCGAGGGCAGCCACTGCACACCGTTCTCGGTGACCACCACCCGCAGGTCGGGGTGGCGGTCGAACACGCCGCCGAAGATCAGGAACCACAGGGGGCGCCGGGTGAACACGAACGCCTCGTAGAGGCCGAGGAAGCCGCCGTGTCGGTCGTCGTAGAGCTGCCGGGCGTCGGTGGCCGACCCCGAGGCGCCGGTGTGCAGGTTGACCACGACACCGTGCTCCTCACAGGCGCTCCACAGTGGTTCGTAGTACTCGTCCGCGTACCCCGGGAGCCCGCTGCGCAGCGACATGGCCGGGAGCATGACGCCCCCGTGGCTGCCGTGGTCCCGGTTCCAGGCGATCGCCTCGGTGGCCCGGTCCAGGTCATGGAGGTCGATGGGGATGCACCCGGTGCGCCGTCCCGGAGCGGCGGCCACGAACTCGGCCAGCCACCGGTAGTAGGCCCACAGGGCCGGCCACA
>CAZULR010000154.1:0-6247 GCA_964621235.1 uncultured Acidimicrobiaceae bacterium | reverse complement strand
TTCAGGTTGATGGTGTTGGCCTTTGCCGTCACCTTGGCCACGATGATGGCTCCGACGGCGATCGCCAGCGCCGCGAAGATCGCTGTGAGGATGACCTTCTCCACAACTGTCCCGGCGTCGTCCCACCCTCCAGAGGCTCCGCATCGAACCCGGACGTAGGTCCAGAGGGCGGTGAGTTGATTCGGCATGGATGGTGCTCCTGTTCTGGTTGGCGGTACTGCGGTCGGGTACGGGGATCGGGCTGCCGGATGCAGGCGCGAACGGACCTTGCCTGGATGTCGGCATCAGATACCTCCGAGGATCCGGTGGACTGCCGGGTATCCGATGAAGAGGAGGAACCCCAGCAGGAGAAGTGCACCGGGCACGAACAGGCGCTCGGTCATCGCATTGGCGGCCGACTCGGCCTCCGCCTGCTCGTGACGTCGAAGCGATGCGGCGCGGGCGGTAAGCGCCTGCCGGATGCGGGCACCCTCGGTGCCGGCCAGTTGGACCGTCGTGGCCAACTCGACCAGTTCGGGAACTCGGACTTGGTGGCCGAGCTCCTCGAGCGCCGCCCAGGGGGTCGTCCCTCCGTCATGTGCCGTCGCCAGGGCACGCCCGATCCGACGTGCAGCCCAGTCCTGGCTCACCTGTGACGCCGCGTGGAGCGCACCATCGATCCCGACCCCTCCGGCCAGACTCAGGACGACCAGGTCGACGAACGATCCCATGACGATACGGAAGTGGCGCCGCCGGTCGGCGGCCTGGCGCACCAACGACGCCACGGTAAGGGCGGCTCCCGAAGGGACCGCCACCACGACCAGGACCGCCCCCACCGCGGCTGGAACCTGAGAGCCGGCCATGTCGGCCAGCAGCCACAGGATGAGCGGTGCGAGTGCGCACGTTCCGATGATCGCCAACAGTCGGGTGGCGAACGCATCAGGCGGGGTGCGGGTCAGATCCAGGTCAGCCAGTGCGGTTGCCATCAACGGGTGGTCGGACCAGCGACTGCGGAGTATGCGTGCGACTGAAGACGAACCCACGGTCGAGCCCCGGCTGTCCGGACCCGGTTGAGTTCCGGGAACGACCGGACGTTGCCAGAGCTCGAGAACGCCGTCCAGAGAGAGTCGGGGCCGGCGGAGACCGAAGGCCACTCCGAGCGCGCCCAATCCTATGCACGTGGCCAGCACAACCACTGTCGTCATTGGAAGACCACCGAGTCACCAAGAAGCCGAACGGGATCGGGAGGTCGAGCAAGGGCGACCATGAGGGTGAGTCCACCCGCGTACAAGCCGCCCACTGCGAGAAGGACGACTTGGCCTTCTGCGCTGGCGAACGGGGCGAGATAGGAACGGGCCAGTACGGCCAGACCTGCGGCGAACACCACGGAGAAGACGACCACCGTCCGGACCCCGCTTCGAACCGATGCACGACTGGTCTCGATCCGCAGACGCAGCGACACTTCCTCACGGGTCGACTCGGCCAGCGCCTGGAGCAGATCCCCGAGGCGCTGGGCACGGGAGGTGAACGCCAGGAGCAGCGAGCAGACCACGCGATCGGCACATGGATCGGACACCGACTCTGCGAATTGCAGCAAGGCGTCGCGGGGGTGAGATCCGGCCCGCAACTGAGCGGCAAGCAGTTCCGTAGCCGGTCGAATCGGAGCAGGGCTCAGGTCGGCCGTGGCCATGATCGCCTGGCCGAGTCCCGCGGAGGCGGCCAACGTCCCCTGGAGCATCTCGGTCCATATGGCGACGGCTTCGATCTTGCCGATCGACACTGCTCCGGAGGTCCGGCGGAGTAGGCGTGGCAGGCCGTATGCCGCTCCCGTCCCGACCACCCCGGCCATGGGCCATCCGGTGACCACGACGCAGGCGACCCCCACGCTGATCGACAACACGAGCACCGTCCAATGGAGCTCGAGCCGGCGTAATGGTCGGGTCGGCGAGGCACCCCAGGGTGGATTCGATCGGGCCCCCCGGCCGGTGATCCCACGGGGTACCCCGAACACTGCGGCAGCCAGACCGAGGACCCCGAACCCGCAGGCAATCCCGAGGGCGCAGGCCGTCCAGGGCGATGGCGACACACTCACCGGTAGGACCGGTGGGCAGCGGGAGTTCCCGGTCGGTACCCGAAGGCGACGAGCTCTTCCACGGTGTCCGGCTGCAAGGGGGCCGACGGGGTGGCCCGCCGATCCGATGCGGGTCGGTAGATCTCGTTCGAGATCACCTGCACTCCCTCGGCGTCCACCACTTCCCGCACCGATGTCACGAATCGCCGACGTGTACCGCGGGCTGGGAACTCGGCTGGACCGAGATCGGCCCAGCTCGGAGTGACCGGGGTCGACACCCCTGAAGTCAAAGCGACGACCTCACCTCCGGCGGCGTCGTGCATGTCGGAATCCAGCTGGACCACGAAATGGATTGCGCCGGCGATCAGGAGATTGGTCGCTTCGAGTGGGAGTCGTTCAGGTGCCTGAACCGCATAGGAGGCGATCCGCCGGAACACGCCGGCCGACGACTCGGCGTGGATCGTGCACATCGAACCCGACCGTCCCTGACTCATGGCGTTGAGCATCGGAAGAACCTCGTCGCCGAGCACCTCGCCGACGATGACCCGGTCCGCATTCATCCGGAGAGAGCGACGTACCAGATCCGAAACAGGTATTCGTCCTTCTCCTTCGATGTTTGCCGGTCGAGCCTCGAGTGCCACCATGTCTGGATGGCGGGTCGATCCGGTGTCCAGGCCGAGTTCGAATGCCTGTTCGATCGTCACGATGCGCTCACGTGGATCGATCTCCGCGGCGAGCGCCCGGAGGAGCGTGGTCTTCCCGGAGTTCATCGCGCCGGACACAACGATGTTCTTTCGGGCCCGGACGACCGACCCCAGCAAGGAGCACAAATTCTCGTCCATGGCACCCATGGAGCACAGATCGTCAAGTGACAGGTCGGCGAATCGGTGACGGCGGATGGACACCGCCGGGCGAGCCGCCACAGCCATCACCGCGGACAGGCGGGCGCCGCCAGGGAGCTGCAGGTCCAACTCCGGACGGGCCGAATCGAATCTGCGCTCGGTGAGTCCGAACCGGCTTGCAGCAGAGCGGAGTACATCGACCAGTTCGTCATCGGAGTCGGCAATGGGCCCCATGGACCGCTTAGAACCGTCTGCGAAGGTCGCCCAGACCTGGTCGCACCCGTTGATGTCGATGTTTTCGATTCTGTCGTCATCAACCAGTGCCTGGAGCCGGCCCATCCCGAACAGTGCGTCCAGGACCGCCTGGGCCAGCACCTGTTCCTCCACGGGCGAGGCGGGTGCGCCATCAGCGTGGTCCAGGCCAGAGGTCAACGAGTCGAGGTGGAGGAATGCCCGCTGCCGGGCGAACTCCCGCCGGTCGTCGACGTCGAGGCCCGACGCCCCCTCATCGGCGAGGTCCTCGGCCACCCGGCGTCGGATGGTGGCGGTCAGCGTCTCGGACATCACGCCTCGACCCCGCTGGGTCTCACGGCAGCCGTGTGGTCGAACGGGTCCGGAGGCTCGGTGTTGGTTCGATCACGGACAGCTGCAGGTTCGGCCCCATCCGGTGGGACGGAAGACGGGGAATCGGTCATGCCTTCGGACAACCGAACCGCAAGGCGGCGGGCAGCAGCGAGTAGTGCCGACCGATCGAGGCGTCGCCCCGCGCTCGAAGCACCGCTCGCCACCGCGGCAGTCCGCGGATCGAAGGGGATGTCACCGAGTGCCCGGATTCCTGTGAACGCACTGACTTCCGCACTGTCGCGGGGCCCCGATCCGACGACGACGACACCGAGACGTCCACCAGTCACCTCACTGAGTCGTGCCGCATGGGCGCGGACGTGCAGCGCCACTGCGGCGTCACCGTTGACCACGAGGACCGACACGTCGCATCGTCGGAGCCAGTCGTCCTGACGAACGTCATCGGCGTTACGACGACCCAGATCGACTACAGCGAGGCCACCCCTGGCCTCTGCGTCCACGACATCCACGACATCGCGCTGAGGATCGCCCATGCCCAGTGACGACCCGGACACGAGCACGGGGAGCCCACCCGGCAGGTACTGGAGGTGGGGTCGCACAGGAGTGGAACGACCACTCCGTCGAACAGCGGATGACAGTGACGACCAGCCAAGGGAGGACGAAAGGCCGAATCGGCCGGCCAGGTCGCCCCCGGCCGGGTCGGCCTCCACGACGAACAGTGATCCGCCCCCGGGCCACGTCGTGGCCACGAGGCCCGAGAGCGTCGTAACGCCGGGCGCACCCTTCAGCGAAAGCATTCCGACAAGCGTCATCCCTCTCCCCCTCCCGGAGCGGAAGCAGTCGCCGTGGCCGGGAGGAGTACGAGACTCACCTGGTCAGCAGACGAGGCCGTGGCCACGACAGGAGCCAACGCGGATTCCACTTCGATCGACACCAGGAGCCCATAGCTCCCCTCCGATTCGGACGCGGGCGGGAATGCCGACACCACTGTCGCCGCCTGGACCAGGACGCCGGCGCCGGTCCCTACGAATGCGGAGTCGGATGCCGTGGCTGCCGTCGATGGCCCTGCGGCGGACGAGCTGGTCACGGGTGCGGACAGCGGCGAACCAGGGGTACCCGTCTGGACGACGAGCACCTGTTCACCCGGGGTCAGACCACCGGCGGGGTACTGCCCGTCCTTCAGTGCCACGCCCACCACCGCGCTGCCCGGGGCGATCGCTGGCGCAAGCGAGAGGTCGCCCGTGGTCAGCAGGGAGCCGACTGGGATCGCCGCGGCGGCACGCTTGCCTTCGATCTCCGAGACGTCGGAAACCGGGATGTACCGCACGGAATTCGACACCGACACGTCCGCCTGCCCGAGGTCAGCGGAGGTGATCGCCTGCCCCTGGGTCAGAGGGCGGTCAACCACGATGGCCGCCGTCCGATGCCCCGCGGAGGCATAGAGCCCGGCGAACGTCGCTACGCTCGCGCCGATCACGACGAGGGAGCTGACAGCCACGAGGGCACGTCGATCACGTACGCCCGTGGGCGGTGCCGGACGACCGATCACAGGTGTGGCCACGTCGCCGGTGTTCCCGTCCCGCAATGCCGTTCGCCGTCCCGGGATGTGGCCGCTGAACCGTTCCGCGACCGTGCTCACAGCCCGCCACCGATCCACGCCTGCCGTCCGTCGACCGGTGGCGACGCCACGGCATTCAAGCTCTCGATCTGGACCACCCGGAGACTCGTCGAACCCGTCGTGTAGAGCGTTGGCAGCACGCCTCCGCCCTGGGCGCCGACAACGGTCCACGACACCGCCCATTCCACGGTGGCAGACACCGCGTAGCGACCGTCATCCGGGTCGCCATCCGGCGTCGGCTGACCGAGCGAGCTACGGCCGTACGTATGGCTGCAATAGGTAGTCTGCGAGGAAGCCGGCAGGGCCGGCGCGTACGGAACGCCCGGACCTCCGCATTCGACCTGGACGCCGTCCCCCGTGGTCCAGGTGACGCCCACAGGACGTGCCACTGCCGTCGCCGACACACCGCCCGCCGTGGCGGTCACCGTGTCGGCGTGCCAGAGGACCGGGTCGACCCACAGCCAGGTGGCAAGTCCGACGACGGATGAACCGGCCGGGTCCAGGCGGAGACCCGGAGCCGGCAAGCTCATCGACTGCTCCGCCTGAAGGGCGAGGGCGTGCGGGTCGACCGCTGCTGCCGTGGCAGTTGGTGCGCCGGTTATCCATGCGGTCTGGGTGACCTGCGCACCGGTGGAGGTGTCGTCACACGTGATCGAATACCAGGCACCGGGCAGGGCGCCACCGGACGGGAAGCCGCCCTCGTTGTTCAGAGCCAGGTAGGTGTACGTGCACTCCCACGGTGAGGTCGTCCCGGATCCGCCCGACGAACTCCCTCCCGTCGACCCACCGGAGCTGCCACCCGTGCCGGAACCTGCACCGGCACCGACGGTCACGGTGCCACCGCCGCTGCCGGCTCCGGCCGAGCCGCTGTCAGCCCCGGCCGGGCCGGGCCACGGATTGAACGTCACGACGATGAGGGCAGCTGACATGGCCAGGACCGCCGTTCGGAGTCTGCTCATGCACATCCCCACGCGGACGACAGCGCGTGGGTCTGGCTGGTGGTGGGGCGGGTGAACCGCGGTCGCAGATGGTGCTGGTCGTTGCCCATGGACGAGAGACCCTAGAGAGGCCGGGCCCGCTGACGTGTCGGAGGTTTCACCTGGGGTGCAACGTCTTTTCGTCACGGCACCGGATTCCTTCGGGGTCCAGGAATCC
>CAZULR010000153.1:0-6248 GCA_964621235.1 uncultured Acidimicrobiaceae bacterium | reverse complement strand
GTCCAGGTATGACGCCGCGCAAGCTGTCGCCGGAAGAAGAAATGATCGAGATCCGGACCAAGCACCCGAAGCCGGTCAATCACCGCTTCATGGTGCAGCTCTGTGACGGCCGGAACCCCTTCGTGTGGATCGATCCCGACAAGGGATCGGCCGGAGAAGTCATCGCCGCGCTTCGTGTCTGTGCCGACCAGCTCGAAGGCTAAGCCCACCGTCAGCTTCGGCGGCGAAGCCATCGGGGCGGCGCAGCGATACTTCCGAGCAGAAATCCCCGCACGCGCAATAAGAAGGTACGGATGGGAGTCAAGAGCCGCCGACCTCGTGCTACCTCCGATGTCTGCGACAGAGATCAGCCGCGACCCGAGACTGCGCGCACATCAGTCCACACTGGAGACCTTCGAGGACGTTGTCCCCGACGTGATCACCATCAGACTCATGGACGACGTGGACTTGCTCGACCTCGAAAAGGCCCGGAATCCCGCCGAAATGCCCGACTCGATACGCCGCGCACGAGAGGCCGGTCAGGTCGTGCTGTGCGACCTGGACGACGATGTGTGGAACATCCCGGACTGGAACCCTGCCAAGCGCAACAAGCACCAGGTCTCGAAGAAGTCACGCGCATACGACCTCGACTGCCTCGAAGCGAACATCGCCGCGAGCGATGGGGTCATGGTCACCACGCCGCACGTCGCCGAGATGGTCGAGAAGCATGTGCCAGGGGCGAACGTCTGGGTCATGCGAAATGGCATCGACCCGAAGGACTTCGAGGTCCCTCACCGAAAGCACAAGAGGCTCCGCGTCGGTTGGATGGCACCCGGTTACAGCTACTGGCCGCATCTGGAGCCGATGGTCTCTGCCCTCAGCGTGCTCGACGAGTTCGACGCGGAGTTCGCACACCTCGGGTGGACCCCCGAGACAGATGAGCGGACTCAGGACATGTGGGCCAAGATCCCGTGTGAGAACGTCATCGGCCTGGAATGGACACCGTTCGAGGGGCTGGCGAAGAACCTCGCCACCTGCGATGTGGCGATCATCCCCCGCCTGTGGTCAGGGTTCGTCGAGGGGCACTCGCACTCGTCGGGCCTGGAGTGGGCGTGCGCGTCGGTCCCGTTCCTCGTCCAGCACTCAATGGAGTACCAGCGCCTGTCGAGCCTCGGAGCCGGCGTCGTCTGCACCTCGCTCCCGAGCTGGGAGCTGATGCTCAGAGAGCTCCTCGGTGACGCCGAGAAACGAAAGCGTCTCGCGGTCGACGGGAAGAAAGCGGCGATCAAGCACCACGGACTGGCCGCGACCGGCCGTGCCTACCACGAGCTGTTCACCGGGCTACTGGCAAGATAGGAGCGTGGCCGATGTACTTGCACTGTCCTGGGACGACTTCCGCGAGTACTTCAAGCTTCACTGGCGTCCAGGGGAGCACGTCGGGATCATCGCCCCCTCCGGCGCCGGGAAAACCACCTTTGCCGGGGGAATTCTGGATCTGCGACGCTACGTTCTCGCTGCCGATCCAAAGGGAGGCGATGAGACGCTCGCGGCTCTGAACCTCCGGCGCCTCGACCGCTGGCCTGGCGAGCGTGAGATGACCAAGATGCTCGACGAGGACGAGAAGAAAGGCCGGCACTCGCGTTACGTCATCGGCCCGGTGGTCCACAAAGGTGTGGACCTCCCGAAACTCCGCAAGGCGATTGCCGATTCTCTAGACGGCGCCTTCGACATGGGCGGTTGGACCTACTACTTAGACGAGGTCCAGGTCACCGCGGACCGAAGGCTTATGGACCTCTCGGGAAAGGTGGACAAGCTCCTCGTCGCCGCGAGGTCGAAGGGCGTGAGCGTCGTGCTGAGCTTCCAACAGCCCAAGTGGGTGACCGCCGCGGCGCTCACGCAGCCGACGTGGATCGCGACCTCTTACACCCGAGACACCGACACCGTCAACCGCCTCGCCGAGCTGCTCGGGCGCCCCAAGGCTGAGATCCGAGGAGCCACCAAGGGCCTGGAGAAGTTCTGGTTCATGGTCATCGGGCGTGACCCGAGAGAGCCGATCATCCTCACTAAACCGAAAAAGATCGCCGTCAAGCGAGCGTCGTGATAGTTTCCGCGACGTTGAGGCCCGCGGTTAGGGGTTAGGGCCTCAACACTCTCCCCCGGCCGTAGGCCTCCTCTTTCAAGGGAGGTACGGCCTTGCCCACCAAGCGCCAATTCGACATGGTGATCGGGATTCTGATCGGCGTTCACCTGTTCATTCCGCTTGCAAAAGCAGTGCTCGCAAGGCATGCGGCCTCCGACGACGGCCTGGTTGGCGAAGCGGCCAAAACCGCTGAGCTGGCCATCTGATCCGGAGGCGAGATGGCAGCTACCACCGCAACGCAGGCCCCTGCACAGGAAGCTGGTCGGCCTCAGCCGCAGACCACCGTCCAGGGTCAAGGCCACCCGTTCATCACCTATGCCCAGCCCGGTTGTCGGCTTCAGTACCAGGTCACCGGCCAGGCGTATGGGACCCAGATCAACAACCCGCTCGTGGCGGTACCTGGGTACATCCGCAAGTTCCGGGTCCGGGTCAACAGCTCCGGCGGATCCGCGACAGCGGCGATCACCGCCGCTCCTGATGCGCCGTACTCGGCCATCTCCCTCGTCCAGCTCTACGACTCCTTCGGCACGCCGCTGATCGTGGCGCCGGGATACGAGGCGCTCCACCTCATCCCGAAGTACGGAGGCCAGCACTTCCTGGGCATCGCGTCAGACCCGGCCAACCTACCGAGCTGGTCCGCGATGACCGTCACCGCCGGGTCGGCCGGCAACTTCACCTTCCAGTCGGCACTGCCTCTGGAGTTCGTGAAGGGGATCGGGTGCCTCTCGGGGGCGAACGCTTCGCTGCTCCCCCGACTTCAGGTCACCCTCAACTCCGCGACGGCGCTTCTCACGACCGCCACGACCGCGGGCCTGGTGACAAACCCGGTCATCGAGTGGGACATGGACTCGGAGTTCTACTGGCTGCCCGAAGGTGTCAACATCGAGCCTCCGGGCCTCGGGACCACATGCCAGTGGGTGCTGCAACAGGCCAACCCGACGATCGCGACCGGGTCGACGACTCGTGTGCAGCTCCCCCGGTTCGGTGGGTACATCACGACGCTGATCTTCATCCTCCGCGACACCGGAGTGACCACGTCGTCGAACCCGAGGTCGGACAACTTCCCCACCCGCGCAAGGATCTACGTGGACGGCGTGCCGCTCATGGACATCCGGGACGACGAGTGGAAAGACGACATGTTCAACCAGTTCGGCGTCGGCAACTTCAATGGTTCCAACGCTTTCGCGGCGTCGGGCACGTTGGAGACTGGCGTCCGGGTCCTGACCCGCAAGACCTCGCTCGGCCAGTCCGTGCTCGGTCTCTTGGACACCGGCGAAGCGTTCCTCTCGACCTCGCCTGGCACCTTGATCGAGTTCGAGGGTGCCCCGTGGGGATCGACGGGCACCGGCCCATTGCAGTTGAACGTCCTTGTTGGACTCGTCGTGCCGACCGGCACGCTAGTAACCGGACTCCCGGAGGTCTGATATGTCCGAGATCGGAACCGTGCTCGAAGACGTGAAGGACGTTCTGTCCAAGATCATCAACGGCATCCATTCCTCTGAGGTGGGAGGGCTGCTCTTGAAGGTCGAGAACCTGGGCAAGGACGAGGCCGACAAGACCCAGGCGCCTGTCGCCGCAGAGACCGACGCCGAGAAGATCGCCCGGCTCGAAGCCGAGCTCGCCGCCAAGGACACACCTGCCGCGGGATCAGTGCCGGTCGTCGAGCTTGACGAATCGGTCCCCGTCTCTGCGCCGACCTCGCCTTACGGCTCTCTCGCCTAGGAGGTTAGATGCCTGGTCTGAATCTGAGAGGCTACGGAGGGGTAGCGGCCACGAACGTGCCCGCCGGCCCAGCCGGTGGATCGTCGAACGGCTCTGTCACCGCCGCGGCGTTCGGCTCCGGGTACTCCGCACCGCAGCAGGGCCTCGGTTCCACGCTGACGCCGAACGACACCGGAGGCATGGTGTTCTGCTCGGGCCTCGTCGGCCTCGTGATCCTGCTCCTCATCCGCAAGTCACTACCGAGATAGGAAGGTCCCATGAACAGAAGCTTCGTTTGGGGAGTAATCATCGGCGTCGGCGGCACCTGGGCGTTCCACCGCTACGTGAAGGCGATGCCCTCCACCAAGAGTTGACGGCTCTCGGCCTCGGTCTGTGGTGGGGCGGCTACCTCTTTTTCACCTATGGGTACGTGATGATCCGGGGCTACCAGCTCACGCTCAGCGACCTCGCCCTTCCCACCCATCGGGCCACCGCCATCGCCATGATCCAGGCGGGACCCCCGAAGGCCTCGACCAGCTCGGCGCCGGGACCGACGGTCACGACCGGCGCCGGCCAGAAGCTCCCCGCCGCGGGCACGACAGGGACCTACCGAGGATCGCCGTTGTCGCAGACGCCGAAGGGTGCCCACCCAGGAAGGTGAGAGATGTCGAAAGGAGTGATCTCCGCAGCGCTCGCTGAGACTGCACTGGTCACCTGGCGCGACCTCTCACAAGAGAAGTTCCTCCCTCTACCGTCCGACTACGCCGCGGTCATCGTGATCTACGGTGGGCTATCACTGTTGCCCGAATCCGCCTCGCGCTTCTCGACCGCCTTCGGGTGGGGACTCGTCATCGCGACGTGGTTCAAGCTGTGGAATCCGGCGAGCCCCACGAAGCTTGCCCTTCCTGGGGGCAGTCCGGCCGCAGTGACTCCGCAGGACAGCCCTACGTCTTCCACACCCACCGCTTCACCGCCGTCGACCTCTGGTCGCACTGGCGCCGGGCTCGGTCACGGCGCCGGACCTCAGTAAAGGAGAGCACATGAGAGTCAGTGGTTTCTGGTCCCTCGCGGGCCTCGTGGTCGTCGGCATCATCATCGCTGACGCCCTTGTCCACTACAACGGGACCGCGGCTGCAGCCAAGGGTGCGGCGTCCATCATCACGCCTTCAGAGCAAGCGCTCCTCGGCAAGTGAGCCGGATCGCCTACCGCACGGACAACGTGCCAGGAGCAGGAGCGGGGGCGTTTCTGCCTGTCCCGGCCCGCACCGGCACGTCCGCGACGGCTGGCGTCATGTCTCGCTTTGCCCTGTTCGGAAAGAGCCAGTCGACTCCGAACCCTGCTCTCAAGTCGATGATGAACGGGCCTCCCTATTCCTCTGCGCAACAGGGATCGTTCGCAGAGCCGCCGCCGGGACTGCCCGAGGCCTTCGCCCATCAGTCGGAATATTCCGCACACGAGCCCTACTGGAATTCGCCCTACAAGAATGGCGTCCAGCAGATGGGCGCCTCGGGTGCGTTCACCACCATGAAGCTCTGGAGCGACAACCCCTTGCCTGTGCCGGCCGGCGACTTCGTCAGATCTGCCGGCGTCGCCATGCGTCAGCCCCCGTGGGCGACGATCATGACCACCCCGAACCCGAGGCCATTTATTCAGTGGCCGACGTGGGGGACTTCGAGGTCTAGCTGATGAACTGGTGGCAGAAGATGTCCGGGGGACAGAAGGCGCTGCTCGGTGTCGGCGCCGTCGGTCTCGCGTACCTCGGCTACCGCTACTACGAATCGAAGAAAGCGGCTGCAGCGACCACGCCGGCGCTGTCGACCACCGCCGCGGGTCCGGGGGGACCCGGAGGTCCGGGAGGCCCCGGCTATGGCGGCGGGGGAGGCCCTGGAGGGGGTACCTCGCAAGGATCAGGACCCGGCGGTCCGGGAGCGACCAAGGCTCCGACCAAGACCGGCACCACTGCGACCGGCGGCGCCGGCTCGAACCCGTACAAGCTGAACGAGCAGACCATGAACGGCCAGCAGTTCGCGCAGATCGGGTACACCACGGGGTCGGGTCTCTACTCAGGGCGCAACGCCGCGGGCGCCCCGATCTACTTCTATGTCCCAGGCAAGGGCCTCGTGACCGACCTCTCCGCCGCTGCGGTGAAGGCCCTCCCGACCCGCACCCAGGTGTTCGTCCCAGTCTCGGACTATCAGAAAATCTCCTCGAACATCGTCACGAATGAGAAGATCAGCTGATGGGAGTCGCAGAGCACCGTTCGTACAACGCCATCGGGCCTTCGTTCTTCAGTGGTGACGCCGCGGCTTACCGGGGGATGGCCAAGAAGTTCGGCCAGGACAACATGGACCCCGACGCCGGCGGCTATCACCTGAACCTGATCCACTGGAATCAGGGTGTCGGATCGGTGTCCACGACCGACGCTCT
>CAZULR010000152.1:0-6271 GCA_964621235.1 uncultured Acidimicrobiaceae bacterium | reverse complement strand
GCTACGACTGGCCCCGGCTCGACGAGCGGCAGGCCGCGGCCATGTGTTACACGTCGGGGACGACGGGCAACCCCAAGGGTGTCGTCTACAGCCACCGGTCGACCTTCCTGCACACCATGGCCATCACGTCGGGCAGCTCCCTCGGGATCAGCGAGCGGGACAGCGTCCTGTCGATCGTCCCGATGTTCCACGCCAACGCCTGGGGCACCCCCTACGCCGGGTTCATGACCGGTGCCGACCTGATCATGCCCCAGCAGTTCCTCCAGGCGGCTCCCCTGTCGGCCATCATCGACCGCTTCCGGCCCACCATCTCGGCCGGGGTGCCTACCATCTGGAGCGACCTGCTGCGCTACGCGCAGGCCCATCCGGTCGACCTGTCGTGCCTCCGGATGATCACCGCCGGGGGAGCGGCCGTGCCCCGCCAGCTGATCGAGCGGTTCCGCGACGAGCTCGGCGTCCAGATGGTCCAGGGCTGGGGCATGACCGAGACGAGCCCGCTGTGCTCCCTCGCCACCCCGCCCCGCCAGGCGGCCCCGGACGAGGAGATCGAGTGGCGCTCCAAGACCGGTCGCATCGTGCCGGGCGTCGAGCTGCGCATCTGCGACGACGACGGCACCGTCCTCCCCAACGACGGCGTGGCGGTGGGGGAGTTCGAGGTCCGCGGTCCCTGGATCACCGGCTCCTACTACGGCGACCCGTCCCCTGACCGCTTCCACGACGGGTGGCTGCGCACCGGGGACATCGGGTCGTTCGACCAGCTGGGGTACATGCAGATCAGCGACCGCAGCAAGGACGTGATCAAGTCGGGCGGCGAGTGGATCTCGTCGGTCGAGCTCGAGAACGAGGTGATGGCCCATCCGGGCGTGGTCGAGGCCGCCGTGATCGCCGTGCCCGACGAACGGTGGAGTGAGCGTCCCCTGGTCGCCGTCGTCCTCGAGGACGGCGTCGAGCTCTCGCCCGACGAGCTACTCGAGTTCCTCACGCCCCGGGTGTCCCGGTGGTGGCTGCCCGAGCGGTGGGCGATCATCGACGAGGTCCCGAAGACGAGCGTGGGCAAGTTCGACAAGAAGGTCCTCCGGGCCCGGCACGCCGACGGCGGGCTCGAGGTCATCGAGGTCGACGTCACCGCCCGGGGCTGAGGTGCCCGACCTCGACGAGCTGGCCGGCCGGCTGGAGGCGATCGCCGATGACCTGGCCGACGCCGCGCTCGACCGCCTCCGCCAGAACGCCGACACGCTGCGGTCCGGTGGCGAGCCCGACCCGGGTCTCGTCGCCGAGGAGAAGCGCATCACCCGGGCCCGTCGGGCCGTGGAGAAGGCGGCCACGCTCCTCGGCGGCTCACCGTCCGGCGGCTTCGACGAGGGCCCCTGAGTGCCGGCACCCGACCGGACCGTCCGCCGCAGGCGCTCCCGGTTGGTCACCGCGTCCTGATCCGAGCACCCGCCCGGCGCGTCGGGCACCGGGCCCGCCGGTTGCCACCGGGGTCGGCGGGGCAGGATGCAGCACGATGACCGGTCCCTCGGGGCAGACCCACACTCCCGACGGACGGTCGCTCTTCGAGCGTGTCGACCGGTGGCCGACCGCCCTGGTGGGCCTCGCCGCCCTGGTCGCGGCCGGGGTCGCGTCCGGGCCCCAGGCGCGGGCAGCCGTCGGTCAGGTGTGGCCACCGTTCGTCCTGGTCACCGGGCTCCTCCTGGTGGGCCTGGTGGCGGACGGCGACGGTCTCTTCGCCTGGGCCGGTCGGACCCTGGTGGACCTGGCGCCCGGCGGGCGGTCCCTGTTCGTCGGAGGCTGCCTGACCGTGGCGGTGGTCACCGCCATGCTCAACCTCGACACGGCGGTTGTCTTCCTGACCCCCGTGCTCGTCCATGCCGGGCGTCGCACCGGCAGGGGTGACGGCCCGCTGGTCGTGGCCTGCATCCTGGTCGCCAACGCGTCGAGCCTCCTCCTGCCGGGCTCCAATCTGACCAACCTGCTGGTGCTCGGCCACCTGCACCTGACCGGTGGCCAATTCCTGGCCCGGATGGCGCTGCCGTGGGCGCTCGTCGTGGTGGTGACCGTGGCGGTGGTGGCCTGTGCGGGCCGCCAACCGACCGGCGGGCCGGCGTCGGACGGCCAGACCGACCCGCCCGTGGTCGCGGGGCTCGGCGCCGCCGCGGTGGTCGCGGCCACCGTGGCGGTGCTGGTCCTCCGGGACCCGGCGGTCCCGGTGGTGGTGATCGGGGCGGTCTCCGCCGGCATCCGACTGGCCGCCGGACGTACCCGTGCCGGCCAGGTGGGCCGCTCCCTCGGGGTGCCGGTGCTGGTCGCGCTCTTCGGGATCGCCGTAGCACTGGGCACACTCGGACGGGCCTGGTCGGGCCCGTCCACCTTGCTCGCCCACCTCGACGCGCCGGCGACGGCCGTGACGGCGGCACTGGCCAGCGTCCTCGTCAACAACCTCCCGGCGGCATCGCTGCTGGCGGCGCGGACACCGCCCCATCCCTTCGCCCTCCTGCTGGGACTCGACGTCGGGCCCAACCTGTTCGTCACCGGCTCGCTCGCCTGGGTGCTGTGGTGGCGGACCACCCGGGCGGCGGGCGCCCGGCCCCCGACGAGGCGGGCGGTCGTGCTCGGACTGGTGTCGGCACCGCTGGCCGTGGCGGCCGGACTGGTGGCGCTGTCGGCGACGGGTGTGCCCGGCCACTGAGCGGACGACGGATCAGGTCCCCGTCCCACCCGTCGGCACGTCCGACCGGGTCGCCATGATGGCGTTGTCGGTCGAGCCGGACCCGTCGTCCGACGGGCCGTCGTCCGGGCCTCCGTCGTCCGGGACCCGAGGCTGGGTGGTGGTCGGGCTCGACCCGGGACCCGTGGTCGGCGTGGTGCTCCCCGACCCGTCCTCGGAGCCGTCACCCGACCCGTCGTCCGAGCCCGGTGTGGTGCCACCCGATCCGTCGTCGGACCGGGGCGCCGTGGTGGGAGTGGTGGCGGCCGTCCCGGACGCCGACGCGGTCGACGTGGACCCGCCCGGGTGGGAGCCGCCTGCCGACGAGGTGCCGGTGCCGCGGGTCCCGGCCGGTGCGGATCCTGTGCCGCCGGTCGTGGCGCCCGGACCGGTCGACGGGTCGCCCGCCGCGGGACCCGTTCCCGGGGTGACGGTGGTCGGGGTGGCCAGGAGGGTGTCGGCACGGGCGAGGGCAGCCGCCGCCAAGACCTGGATCGTCGCACGGTCCGAGGGCGAGAGGGCCGTGAGCTCCGTGCGCAGCACGTCGGCTGTCGCCCGGACCCGGGTGGCGTCGCCCGCCGTCAGGGCGGCGTCCAGCTGGGCGAGTGTCCCCTGGGCGGTGGCCAGCGCCGGCGACGTCACCGGGAGGCCGAGGTCGAAGGCGACGGCGCGGGTCGGCCCGGGAAGGTGGTCGGTCGCCACGCCGGCGGCAGCCACCCCACCGGTGGCCAGGACGGCGACCGCCACGGCGGCGGCAACCGGGTGGCGGAGCCGGTGGATCCTTCCCCCGCGCTGCCCCCACCGGGCGGACGACACCGGTGGGGGCACGGGGGCCGGTCGGGCCCGCCCGGTGGCGAAGGCCACCGCGCCCGCGCCCCGGTCGTCGAGAGCGCGATGGAGAGCCGCCATGGCATCGGCGTCCGGCACGGCGGGCGCCGGCGCGAGGACCTCGCCCAGGGCGGCCAACAGTGTCGTGTCGTCGAGGAGGTCGGTCATGACCCCACCTGCTCGACCTGGACGAGCAGACCGCGGAGCCGTTCCAGGGCACGTGACTGCGCGGTGCGGACGGCCCCGGGACGCATGTCGAGGACGGTGGCCACCTCCTCGGCACTCAGGCCGGCGACCACTCGCAGCTCGAGGAGCTCGCGGTCGCGCTCGGGGAGTCGCCCGAACGCGACCCGCACGGTGTCGTGCTCAGCGCCCAGGACCACCGACTCCACGGGGTCGACGTCGGTGATCTCCCGCCGGGCGGGGAGGTCGCGGTGGCGGTAGGACGTGCGTTGACGGTCCAGCACCACATGGCGCAGCACGCCGAACAGCCAGGACTCGGGAGTGGCGCCGGTGGCATCGAGACGGTCGATGCCGGCGACGGTGCGCGTCAACGCCTCGGAGACGGCGTCCTGGGCCTCCTCGGTCGTTGCCAGGCGGCGTCTGGCATAGGCGAGCATCGATGGGTACACCCGTCGGTAGAGCGTCTCCCAGGCGTGGGGATCGCCGGCGCGTAGGCGCCCGACCTCCCCTCCCTGTTTGACGGAATCGTCCACGTCACCCCACCCATCGTCCGGAAGGATCCGGCGTTACACGCCGTCCCCGCCCGCGCGCCGATGCGGACGCGCCGTTGCCGGACCATCGGCACGGCACCACGCCGGCTTGAGCCTCGGGGGGCTGTCCGACACCGGTCAGGTGGCCGGAGCGGACGCCGGGAGCACCTGGGCGGCCAGCGCCTCGGCCGGATCACGCCCTTGGGTGCGCTCGGGCAGCAGCAGGATCGAGGCACCGAGGAAGAACACCCCGCCGACGAAGGTCCCGAGCGTCGTCCACGAAGCCGACCGCACGGTGTCGGAGTCGACGTAGTGGGCGGCGACGGCGGAGACGCCGAAGGCGACCGAGCCCAAGAGGTTGCCGACCACGATCCACCACGACAGGTCCTTCGGCATCCAGCGGGCGGCCCCGTGGCAGACCTCGGCCCAGGAGAGGTAGCTCGAGACCAGGAAGCAGATAGAGCCGAGGGCGTCCGGCCGCCAGACGGCGTGATTGAGCGCACTGGCACTGGTGACCGACACCGTCAGGGCGTGTCCGGTGCTGACGTTGAAGAAGAGGGTCCCGAGCGTCTGGACGGCGGCGGCCAGCCAGTCGATCCGGTGGGGGGACCAGGTGGCCAGGCGTCGAAGGCGGGCGCCCGCCCCGTGCAGCGCCGCGTCGTCTGCCCCGACCACCTGCGCGTACTGCAGCAGGCCGGCGGTGGTGAAGAACAGGGAGCCGACGAAGTAGATGGCGTTGTCGGTCGTGCCCCCGACAGTGGTCGCCAGACCAGGGACGGCCGCCACGGCGAAGCAGGCCGAGCCGATGGCGAACAGGACCGCCATCCACCAGCCGAGGGCGTGCGGCGCCCACCACGTCCTCTCGTCCGGTGTCGTCGAGCGCTTGCGGAGGTGGCGCGAGTCCCACACGGCCCGGACGCCGTCACGACCCACCAGGGTGAGCTCGGTGGTGAAGGGGCCGAAGCCGCGTGCGGCCACGGCCTCCCAGCCTTCGGGTGGCGACCGCCGCCAGTCGTGGATCACGGGAGTGCGACGTCGTGCCGCGCCCGGGCGGCGACCAGCTCGTCCGGGGTGAGGTCGGCGACCGGTGCCGGGGTCACCAGTGTCCAGTGCGCGCCGACGGGGCAGTGCTGGAGCCTCCACCAGCCGAGCCGGAGCGACGTGAGCGACACGCCGGGCACCCACAGGGTGGTGAACAGGTGGCCCCGTCGACAGCGCACCACCACGTCACCGGCCACGCCGTACCCCCGGTGCCGCAGCATCACGGCCTCGGCCACGACCGTCGCCACTCCCACCGCCAGGCCGATCCGTCGCCGACGCCGACGCACTTCCGTCCGATCCATGCCAGTCCTCCGCTCGCGGTCGCCCGCGAACCTACTTCGGCCCGGATCGACAGCGGCGCGTCGCCGGTCCGGTGCCCGATCGGCGTTCAGTCGTCGTCGGTGGGGGTGAACGTGAAGCCGGCGGCCAGGACTGACCGGAAGGCGACGACGACGTCGGGGTCGTAGGCGGTGCCGCTGCCCGCCTCCACGATCTCCCAGGCCCGATCGGCGCCGAGGGCGGCGCGGTACGGGCGGCGCGAAGCGACGGCCTGGTACGTATCGGCCACGGCGAGGATGCGGGCCTCGAGGAGGATGTCCGCGCCCGCCAGTCCCTGGGAGTAGCCGGAGCCGTCGAACCGCTCGTGGTGCTGGTGGATGATCTCGGCGATCGGCCACGGCCAGTCGAAGTGCCCGGCGATCTCCCACCCGAGGGTGGCGTGCCGGCGGACGACCGCCATCTCCTCGTCGGCCAGGCGTCCCGGACGGCACAGCAGGTCGATGGGCACGCCGATCTTGCCCACGTCGTGGATGCGGGCGCCGAAGGTGAGTCCGTTGAGGCGGTACTCGTCAAGGCCCATCTCGACGCCGATGGCCCGGGCCAGTTCGGCCACCAGGGCCATGTGGCCCGCGGTATACGGGTCGCGGGACTCGACGACGGCCGCCACCAGGTCGATCGAGTTGACGAAGGCCCGCCGCAGCTC
>CAZULR010000151.1:2482-6291 GCA_964621235.1 uncultured Acidimicrobiaceae bacterium | reverse complement strand
AGGTGAAGGTCTCGAACCCGCGGTGCGGGTGCCACGGCGTGCCCTTGGGCTCGCCCGGGGCGTACTCGACCTCCCCCATCTGGTCCATGTGGACGAAGGGGTCGAGATCGGCGCTGCCGACCCCGGCGAACGCCCGGCGGACCGGGAAGCCCTCCCCCTCGAGGCCGCCGGGTGCACTCGTCAGGGACTTGACGCGGCGTACGGTCGCCTCGGGGGACGCCGTCATGCGGGGGAGGGTCAGGGTGTCGGCGGTGGGTGCGGGCATGGGTTGCTCCTTGCGTTCATGGGGGTGGTGGCTGATGGGATTGGTGTGGCCGTTCCGCCTCACAGGCCGAACTCGGCGCGGCGGTCGGTCGGGACGAGGTCGAGGTAGGTCTCGGGGTGCCTGCCGATGAAGGACGCGATGTAGGGGCAGACCGGCAGGACCTGGAGGCCCCGGCGGCGGGCCTCGTCGAGGATGCGCTCCGCCAGCTGCCGGGCGGCGCCCGTCCCCTCGAAGCCGTCCAGGGCCTCGGTGTGGTTGAACGAGATGACCCCGTCCTCCAGCGTGTAGTCCTCGATGGCCGCGGGCACGCCGTCGATGCGTAACTCGAAGCGGCCGGCCCCGGTGTCGTCGGTCAGTGTCGTGGTCACGTTCGTTCCTCCCGTCGGTCCGGGCACCCGGTCAGTCAGGTGATCCGGTCAGTCAGGTCATCCGGTCAGTTAGGTGATGTGTCACTTAGTATAGCCGATCTGCGTGAAACGTCAACCACTTGGTAGTCTGGAGGGCGTGACGGACACCACCCCCTGGCTGGACGCGGACGATCTCGCCACGTGGCTGTCCTGGCTGCGCCTGAGCGCGGAACTCCCCGCCGCCCTGAACCGTCAGCTGCAGGCCGACTCCGACCTGACGCTCCAGGACTACGACGTCCTCGTCCAGCTGTCCGGGACGCCCGAGGGCCGGCTGCGGATCAGCGCACTGGCCCGGGCCATCCACTGGGAGCGGAGTCGACTGTCCCACCACGTCAAGCGTATGGAAGCGCGGGGCCTGGTCGTCCGCGAGGCCTGCGACGACGACGGCCGGGGCAACTTCGTGGCACTGACCGCCGCCGGCTCGGCGGCGCTGGACCAGGCATCACCCGGCCATGTCCGGACGGTCCAGGACCTGTTCTTCGGCGGACTCGACGCCGGCGAGAAACGCCAGCTGGCGGTGGTGACCGCCAAGATGCTCGCCCGTGTCCGCTCGGCGGGCGCCGACCCCTCCGGGCTCGGGGAGTCGCCGCGGGACCAGCCGGGCGGGCTCCCCTCTCCTGAGACGGTGCCCACCGCGCTCCGGGCGGCCGGTCGGCCCTAGCCGCCGGGCGGCACCGTCAGCAACGAGGCGACGACGCGGCGCAGGATGTCCCCGAGCTGGTCATTGGGGATGGAGCCGAACACGTCGCCCGAGAACTCGAGTGCGCCCACGACGGCTCCGATGGCGCACGCCATGTGCACCCTGGTCTCGGCCGGCACACTCCCGTCCGACAGGACCTTGCGCAGGCGGTCCTGGATGTCCTCGTGGCCGGCGTCGTGCTCGCTCCGGTGGAGCTCCTCGATGGCCGCACGATTCCGCTCGTGGAAGATGAACAGCGCCCGCTGCTGCAGCATCTGGTCGATCAGGCGGTCGAGCAGACGGGCCCACGACGCCGGCGACGCGTCGTCCCCCATGGCGTCCAGCGCCTCGCGACCGAACTCGTGGAGGCGCAGGTGGAGGGCCATCAGGATGTCGGCCTTGCTGGCGAAGTGGTAGTAGATCGCCGCCTTGGTGAAGCCGAGCCGGTCGGCGATCTCCCGGAGCGACGTCTTGTCGTAGCCCTGGGAGCTGAACAGCTCGAGGGCGATGTCGAGGATGCGCTCCCGGGTCGACGCGCCGTCCGTCCCGGCGGTCACCGGATCCTCGGTCGGTCCCGGTGGGACGTCCTGGGCCACGGTCATGCCAGGATTCTACTTGACGACCGGTAGGTTGCCACTTACCATGCGGCGAGGGGTGTACTTGCTGACCGACCGGTAAGGAGACGTCATGCCCGATCAGGCCACCATCAGAGCGGAGGGTCTGACCAAGCGGTTCGGCGACACCGTCGCACTGGCCGGCGTCGACCTCGACGTCCCATCGGGTTCGATCCTGGCCGTCCTCGGCCCGAACGGGGCCGGCAAGACCACCGCCGTCCGCATCCTGACCACGCTGAGCACCCCGGACGCCGGCCGCGCCTGGGTCGCCGGCCACGACGTCGTGCGCGACCCGGCCGCCGTGCAGCGCAGCATCGGCGTGACCGCCCAGGACGCAACGGTCGACGGCCTCCTCACCGGACGGCAGAACCTGGTCATGATCGGGCGACTGAGCGGCCTCCGGCGGGCCGATGCCCGGCACCGCGCCACCGAGCTCCTGGAGCAGTTCGACCTGACCGATGCCGCCGACCGGGTCCTGACCGGCTACTCGGGCGGCATGCGCCGGCGCCTCGACCTGGCCGCCGGGCTGGTCACGCGACCGCCTGTGCTCTTTCTCGACGAGCCGACGACCGGGCTGGACCCGACCAGCCGGGTGCGCATGTGGGACGTCATCCGTGAGCTCGTCACCGGCGGGGTGACCCTGCTGCTGACGACCCAGTACCTCGACGAGGCCGATGAGCTGGCCGACCGGATCGTGGTCATCGACCATGGCCGGGTCATCGCCGACGGCACGTCGGGGGAGCTCAAGTCCGACACCGGCGGGGCCCGACTCGAGGTCACCCTGAGCGTCCCGGCCGACGGGGCGGCGGATGCGCTGTCCCCTTTCGTCTCGGGCCCGGTCCATGTCAGCCGCGACGGCCGGCGCCTGCGCGCACCGGTGCGCAGCGGGTCCGGTCTGGCCACCACCGTGGTGCGCGCGCTCGACCGGGCGGGCATCGCCGTCGACGACGTCGAGGTGCACCAACCGTCCCTCGACGACGTCTTCTTCGCGCTGACCGGCCATCCGACCGGGTCCGACGCCGAGCCGGACGACGAACAGGCGCTCGACGGACCGGTGGGGGTGGGGGCGTGACCACGACCCTGCTCCCCCCGACGGCCGGCATCGCCCGGCCCCGCCCGGACGGGTTCGTGCGCAAAGTGTGCGATGTCGCGGCGCTGACCGCCCGCAACATCGTGCACATCGCCCGCGAGCCGGCCCAGCTGTCCGACGTCACGGTCCAGCCGGTGCTGTTCACGCTCCTGTTCGTCTACGTGTTCGGCGCGGGCGTCGACCTGGCCCACGGCGGCACCTACGCCAACTTCGCCATCGCCGGGCTGCTGGCCCTCAACCTGACCACGTCCTCGATGGGCACCGCCGTGGGATTGAGCACCGACCTCAACACCGGGGTGATCGACCGCTTCCGCACGCTTCCGATGTGGCGGCCGGCCGTCCTCGTCGGACGGTCGCTCGCCGACCTGTCCACGGCCGTGGTCTGTGCCGCCATCGTCGCCGTCACGGGGCTCGTGGTGGGCTGGCGGCCCGGCGGCAGCCTGGCGGCCACCCTCGCCGGCTTCGCCATCTTCCTCTTCTTCAGCTACGCGCTGTCCTGGGGCTGCGCCTGCCTGGGCATCATCTCCAAGGGGCCCGAGTCGGCCCAGGGTGTCGGGCTGGTGATCCTCTTCCCCCTGGCCATCGTCTCCAACGCGCTGGTGCCGACCCAACGGATGCCGCCCGTGCTCCGGACCATCGCCGACTGGAACCCGGTCAGTGCCGTGGCCTCGGCCGCCCGGACCCTCTGGCAGAACCCGAACCCGTCCGCCTCCATCCAGACCTGGCCGATGCAGCACCCCATCGCCGCGTCGCT
>CAZULR010000151.1:0-2382 GCA_964621235.1 uncultured Acidimicrobiaceae bacterium | reverse complement strand
CCCGGCTTCGTCTGGGCGCCCTCGGTCCGGCGCGCCGCGCCCGGCCGCTACCTCCTCTATTACGCCACCGTCGAACGCTCGAGCGGACGGCAGTGCCTGTCGGTCGCCGCTGGGTCCCACCCGGCGGGGCCGTTCGTCGACGACTCGACCGCGCCGCTCGAGTGCCAGACCGCACTCGGCGGTTCGATCGATCCGACCACGGTCACGGTGGGCGCCACCACCTACCTGCTGTGGAAGAGCGATGGCTCCTGCTGCGCGCGACCCTCGGACATCTGGTCGGCCCCGTTGACCCCGGACGGACTGGAAGTCGCCGCTCCCCCGGTGTCGGTCCTGGCCGCCACCCTGCCCTGGGAGCGCGGGGTCGTCGAGGGCCCGTCGATGATCGCTGACGGATCGCAGTTCGACCTGTTCTTCTCGGGCGGCAACTGGAACACGGCGGACTACGCCATGGGTTTCGCCACCTGCACGACGCCCGTCGGGCCGTGTCGGCTTGCCTCGCCGGACCCGTTCCTCACCTCCCGGGGCGGACAGAACGGCCCGGGTGGCGGTGAGGTCTTCCGCGGGCCGGGCGGAGCACCGTGGATCGTCTACTCGGCCTGGACCAATGGACGCGTCGGGTACGCCACCGGAGGCAGCCGCTCGCTGTTCGTGTCGCCGCTCGACCTCTCCGGCCCCGTGCCGCGGCTGCAGGCGGGCCCCTGAGGGAGTCGGGCCCTTCCGTCCGGTACCGTGGCCGGCGATGGGTGATCGCCAGCGGCCCCGATGGTTCGGCAAGAAGGAGGGCGGCCTCGGATTCGGCCCGCTGACCTGGCAGGGGCGCGCCGCCACCTTCCTCTACGTGTTCCTCGTGATCGTGGCGGTCCTCATCTACAGCGCGCTGTCGTTGACCTTCCTGGTGATCGGGCTCTACACCGTGGCCTTCGTGCTCCTGGTGGCGTTCACGTCCGATCTCATGGAGAACTGGCCGCCCGGACAGTGAGCGTCGCGCCCGGCGACCGCGGCTCAGTCGCCGTCGACGGCCGGCGCGCCCCCTGGCGTCCCGATGGCCCCCGGGCTGAACGGTGACCACGAGCCCGTCGACACGTGGTTCCCGGCATCGACGTCGAGGAGGACGCCGGTGATCGACGCGGCCTCGTCGGACAGGAGGAACGCGACGGCCGCGGCGATGTCCCCCGGCTCGGTCATGCGCCCCAGCAGGAGGTTGGCGCCGGCGGCGGCCCCGTCGTCGTCCTCCCACATCGGACGTGTCGCATCGGAGCGGGTCAGGCCCGGGCTGACGGCGTTGACCCGGACCCCCCGGGGACCCAGGTCGTTGGCCAGCGTCCTGGTCAGCGCGTTGAGCGCCGACTTGGCCGCCGCATAGGCGGCCATGACCGGAGTGGTCTTGGCCGGCGAGCCGCTCGAGATGTTGACGATCGAGCCGCCGCCGTCGGCGAGGCCACGGGCCATCGCCTCCTGGATCAACGAGATCGTCGGCCAGGTGTTGACGGCCACCGTGCCGAGGAGGTCGTCACGCCCCATGGTGAGGGCCGAGCCGACGAACGGCGCGCCCCCGACGGCGTTCACCAGGTGGTCCAGGCGACCGAACCGGTCGAGCGCGGTGTCGACCAGGCGCGCCGCCACGCCGTCGTCACCCGCCGCACCAGCCACCGCCACCACCGACAGCCCCTCGTCGACCAGGGCCCCCGCCGTCGCCTCGAGGCGCGGCGCACGCCGGGCGTTGATGACCACGGATGCGCCTTCGCGGGCCAGTCGGCGTGCCGTCGCCGTACCGATGCCGGGATCGGTCGACGCACCGGTGACGATGGCAACCCTCCCGCTGAAGCGACGTCCCACTGACTCATCCACGTCCGGTCCCCCCGACGCCGGCGGCCGGTCCGCCCGCGGTCGACCCGACGCTAGGCGTTGGCAGGGCAGGCGTGCCCCAGCGCGGCCCTCGTGTACGCCGTGACCTCGTCGAGGGAGCCACGCGCCAGCACATAGCGGTCCGGCCGGACCACGCACGCCTCGTGCCCGTCGAGCAGGTCGGCCACCTCGGGCGTCGATCGGGCGTCAAGGACTATCCCGTGTCCGTCCCACCATCGGGCCGCCCCCGAGGGCGCGATGCGGTCGCCGGTGCACAGCAGGAACCCCGTGCCGACGACATCGTCGAGGCGCTCGCCACCGATCCGCGGCTGGGGGGAGAGCCCACCACCGTCCGGGCCGACGCACGGACCGGCACCCAACGGGGGGAGGAAGTCGGGCGACGTGGACTCACCTCGGTAGTCGGCCAGGAGCGACCCGTCACGGGCCCGCGCCTCGTCGGGGTCGAGCATGCAGATGAGCTGTCCGACGGCCACCGCCGCATCGATGACCGCCCGGGCGTGGGGCTCCCGCTCCGAC
>CAZULR010000150.1:0-6303 GCA_964621235.1 uncultured Acidimicrobiaceae bacterium | reverse complement strand
GGGTCAACGTGGCCCTCGGCTACTTCGCCCAGGAGCACGAGCAGGTCGACCTGTCAGTGAGCGTGCTTGACAACATCGACGACCGGATCCTGACCAAGGAGTCGGAGCGGCGGGCCCTGCTCGGTTCGTTTGGGTTGGTGGGCGACGTCGCCTACCAGATGCCCAAGACGCTGTCCGGCGGCGAGCGGGCGAAGCTCGGGCTCGCCATGCTGGCCGCGGGCCAGGCCAACGTGCTGCTCCTCGACGAGCCCACGAACAACCTCGACCCGACCTCGATCGAGGCCGTGGGCACCATGCTGTCCGACTGGCCCGGCACCGTGATCGTGGTGAGCCATGACCGCTCCTTCGTGGAAGCACTCGAGCCGACCCACGCCCTCAAGCTGCCCGACGAGGTCTTCACGCACTGGCGTGACGACTACCTCGACATGGTGGAGATGAAGTAGCCGGGTCTCCGGGGGCAGGCGCACGGGCACGGCCCACGCGAGGACCATCGGTTCCGACCTCGTCGGCTGCGTCGCCGGACTTCCCGGTTCGAGCCAGACGCCCGGGGTGCGCCGGTGCACAACCGATCGGCCCAGCGGTCAGCCTTCCCCCGCCGGGAGGCCGAGGAAGGTCAGGAGGCCTTGCCGTTGGCCGGGACCGGCGCCTGCGGATCGACGACCGTGCCGGCACCCTTCATGGCGTCGACCAGCACCGCCGCCGCTCCGACCAGGCCGGCGGCCTCATAGGGAACGACCACCTTCGCGTTCGGTGACATGGCCACGGCCTGGAGAGCCTGCAGCTGCTTGAAGGCGAGCGTATTGGGATGGATCCCGACCTTGTCGATCGCGTCGAGTGCTGCCGCGTCACCCTCGCCACGCAGCTGGGCGGCGCGCTTCTCCCCGTCGGCACGGAGTTCGAGGACCTGCTTCTGCGCCTCGGCAGCCAGGATCGACGCCTGCTTCTGCCCCTCGGCCTCCAGCACGTTGGCCTGCTTGCGACCCTGCGCGCTGTTGATGGCCGCCTGCTGCTCGCCCTCGGACTTGAGAATGGCGGCACGCTTGTGCTGCTCGGCCTCCTTCTGCTCCGACATGGCCTGGAGGACGTTCGTCGGCGGCGTGATGTCGAGGATCTCGATCCGGTTGAGGCGGACACCCCACTTGAGCGTGGCCTCGGCCATGTGGTCCTGCATCTTCGAGTTGATGGTCTCGCGCTCGGACAGCGACTCGTCGAGGGTCAGCTCGCCGAACACCGCACGCAACGCGGTCCGGGCCATTTGGTCGATGGCGAGACCGAAGTCGTTGACCTCGAAGAGGGCCAGCTTGACGTCCGTGACCTGGCAGAAGATGGTGGCACTCACCCAGAGGGAGACGTTGTCCTTGGTGATGACGGCCTGCTGGTCCCCCGTCCGGGGGAACTCGCGCACGTCGACCTTGTCCATCCGGTCGGCCAGCGGCATGAGGACGTGCAGGCCCGGCTGCTTGATGGTCTTGAACTCACCGAAGCGCTTGACCACCCCGACGCAGCCCTGCTGGACGACCTTCAGACATGACTTCAGGAAGACGACGATCAGGGCGAAGATGAAGAACGCGACCACCGCCACCCCGATGGCCAACCCTACGGATCCGATGAGCATCACGACCACCTCCTGAGGACACCTTAGGCACCCGTGACCCGTCACAGTGCGCGTCGCCGATGCACCAGGGGGTGCGTACCGTCAGGACTGGTCGGCGGGGTAGCAGACCAGGAGCCCCCGCTCGACGTCCGCCACCACGACCTCCGTGCCGGGCGCGATGCGGGTCCCCGGGAACATCGACCGGGCGAACCACTCCTCCCCGCGGGCGAACACCGAACCGGGTTGGTGCGGGCCCGCGAGCTCCTTGGTCACCACCGCCGTCTCGCCCACCATGCCCGAGACACCGTTCAACATCGTCGACTCCCGTGTCCTGTGTGCTCCGGTTGCCGTCGCCGTCCCGTGCCCCTGCACGTCGACGCCGTGGCGCCCATCCACCAGCACTATACGGGACCGTTCCGACCCTCCCGTCGGGTTACCGTTGGCCATGAACGACCGACCGTCCCCCGTCAGCCCACTCACCGCACGGAAGACGTGGCGGACCCTCGAGCCCCTGCACGGGATGGTCTACTTCGCCCCCGAGGCGGCCGCCTCCTACGCGCGCCTCGGCCTCGAGGGCCAGTCCGGCTACTTCGCGTCCCGCGCCGCCCCCATGGGCGCCGTCGGCGCCGGAACGATCATCGCCACCTTCTACAACTTCCGCCCGGAACTCGTCCGCCGGTCGATGGACGGTGTGTGGAAGCGTGTCGACCCCGTCGCCGTGCTCGAGGCCCGCACCGGCGCGGCGGGGGACGCGCTGCGACGCATGCTGGCCGACGCCGCCGGGTCCGACGACCTGCGCACGGCGGCCGCCCTCGCCCGCCGGGCGGCGCTGCGGGCGTGCGAGCGCACCGAGGGTCGCCCCCTGTTCGCCGGGCACGCCGACCTGTCATGGCCGGACGGCCCGGTGGAGACCCTGTGGCACGCCCAGTCACTGCTGCGCGAGTTCCGGGGTGACGGCCACATCGCCCTCCTGGTCGACCACGGGATCGACGGCATCGAGGCGCTCGTCCTGCACGAGGCGACGGGCGAGCTCCCCCTGAGCCTGTTGCGCGAGACTCGGGGCTGGTCCGACGAGGAGTGGTCGGCCGCGGCCGCCCGCCTGCGCGAGCGGGGTTGGCTCCGCCCGGCGGCGAGCGCCGAGCGCCTGGTCCTGAGCGACGAGGGCGCGGGCGTCCGGACGGCCATCGAGGAGTCCACCGACCGCCTCGCGGCCTTCGCCTACGAGGCGCTGGGCGACGTCGAGTGCGAGCGCCTCCGGGGCCTGGTGCGCCCGATGTCCCGGGCGGTGGTGGCCGCATCGGGACTGGGCGGGGGCGCGTAGCGCCCGCCTCGGGTCATGCGGCGAGGAGGGCGACCACCCGCGCCGCCTCGGTCCGACCCTGGACGCGGCCGGCCCGGGCGGACGGCCCCCGGGACGCAGGGTCGAGCACGTCGGCACCGAAGGCCCCGACAGAGGCATCATCAGGTGTGATCAGCTCCACCCGGGCGGCCGCAGCCAGGTGGGCGACGTCGTCGTGGACCACCTGGTCCGCCAGGGGCGCGAGCACCAGGATCCGGTCGCATCCCCGGGCGAGATCGGCGTTGACCACCGACCAGACCCCGCCGTCGATGTACCGGGAACCCGCGATCGACACCGGCGGCCAGACCCCGGGCACGGCACAGCTCGCGGTCACGGCGTCCACGAGGTCGATGCCCGACGAGGCGGCGAGCACGTGTCGTTCGCCCGTGGTCGCCTCGACCACCACCACCCGCAGCCGGTCGCCTCTCCAGTCGACGCCCTCGAGCCTCGCCTCGATGACGCGTCGACGGACCGGCTCGGTGACGGTGTCGGCGGACAGCGCGAACGCCCCGAGCCGCCTCCGTCTGTCCGCGTCGTCGCTCGCCGCCGCGTAGATCGGAGCCATCCGCGCCCACAGCTCCTCGAGGGGGACGGACGGCATGAGCTCGGAGGCCGTGGTGGCCGGGTCGACCTGGCGTCGGAACAGCTCCCCGGGGTCGAGGCCGGCGGCGAGCTGGGCGCCGACCGTCGCACCGGCCGAGGTCCCCACCACCAGGTCGACGGCCGTCAGGTCGACGCCGGCGTCCGCCAGGCCACACAGCACCCCGGCGTGCCAGGCGACCCCGGCCACGCCTCCGCCGCCCAGGACCAGTCCCAGACGAGGTCCGGCGACCTCCCTCCCGGCCCGGTCCGACCCAGTGCCCGCCACGATCAGGCGTCCCGACGCACCAGGAGCCACGCGGCCAGGGCGACCACGACCACCACGTAGGTGGCGAGCAGTCCCGTCGCCTCCCACGGCGGGAGCAGGATCCCCGCGAAGTCGGTCTTGCGGGTCGTGACGAGGATCATGGCCAACCCGAGGTTGGACGGGAGGTACTTCTCGAACGAGCTGGAGAAGCTCGAGGGGAGCACGTTCACGATGAGGGGGAGGACCAGGAGGACGCCCACGAACGCGGCGATGGCCCCGGCGGTGTGGCGGAGGATGAACCCGATCCCACAGGCGAGCAGCGTGAGCAGCAGCAGGTACACCCCGCTGAGCGCCACCGCCCGCAGTGCGCTCCCGTCCGCCAGGCTGACGTAGGGAATCGCTGCGCTGCGCACCTGGGTGAGGATCGAGCTCCCCGCCGGCAGCACCTTGGCCCCGTGGGCGACCAGGATCGACTGACTGGTGAAGAACGAGGCGAACGCCGTGACCTCGGCGACCACGAGCACGACCACGCCGATCACCAGCAGTTTGGCCGCCAGCACCGTGGTCCGCTTGGACGTGATGGCCAGCGTGGTCCGGATCGACCCCGTGGCGTACTCGGAGGTGATGACGAGGGCACCGAGCACCCCCACCACGAACTGCGAGAGGAACGATCCGGTCTGGCTGATCCGGACGGGGTCGAACGTGGCGCGGTCGGCGAGCCCGAGAGTGCCCCAGCGACCGGCCTCGATGTTCGTCACGAGCGCGGACAGGCCGATCCCCGCCACCACCACGATGGCCAGGCACACCCAGGTTGAACGCACCGAGCGGAGCTTCGTCCACTCCGACCGCACCTGGTTGGCGAGTCCGGCGTGTCCGTCGTCCAGTGAGGGCAGGACGACCGGGATCGTCGTGGACGCGGCGACGGTCACGCTCCCACCTCCACCGGCGCCTGGCCGTGGAAGTCGACCATGTCCGAGGTCAGCTCCATGAAGACCTGTTCCAGGCTGGCCTGGACGGGGCTCAGTTCGTGCACGGCGATACCGGCGGCAAGCGCGGTGTCGCCGATGCGGGCGGCGTCGAGGCCGGTGACCAGGAGGGTCCCCTCGTCCCGTGTCGTCACCCCGGCTCCTGCGGAGCGCAGCGTGGCCGCCAGGTCGGCGGCCCCCGGCGACCGGACGAGGACCGTGGCCACGGTGTTGGAGGCGATGAAGTCGTCGACGGTGGTGTCGGCGATCAGTTGCCCACGGCCGATGACGACGAGGTCCGTCGCCGTCAGGGCCATCTCACTCATGAGGTGACTCGACACGAAGATCGTCCGCCCCTCGCCCGCCAACCCCTTCAGGAGGTTGCGGACCCAGAGGATCCCCTCGGGGTCGAGCCCGTTGATCGGCTCGTCGAAGAGGAGCACGCCCGGGTCACCGAGCAACGCCGAGGCGATCCCCAGCCGTTGGCTCATCCCGAGGGAGAACTTGCCGGCCTTGCGCCGACCGACGCTCTCGAGGCCCACCAGGCCGAGCACCTCGTCGACGCGAGCCCGGGGGATCGAATTGGTCTGGGCCAGGGCCAGCAGATGGTTGAACGCCGAGCGTCCCGGATGGATGGCCTTGGCCTCGAGGAGGGCGCCAACCTCCCGGAGGGGCCAGCGGAGATCATGGAAGCGTCTGCCGCCGATGGTCACGGTCCCGGCATCGGGCCGATCGAGGCCCATCACCATGCGCATGGTGGTCGACTTGCCCGAGCCGTTCGGTCCGAGGAAGCCGGTGACGACACCGGGCCGCACGTCGAAGCTGAGGTCGTCCACCGCCCGGGTCGTGCCGTAGGACTTGGAGAGTCCGCTGGTGGAGATCACGGGCGGCTCCGGGGGTGCATCATGCGCCGACGGTACCAGGACGGGTCTGTGATTCCGGTTCGGCCCTGTCCGGGTCCGGCGGGACCGTTCCGGTCAGGCCGGTGCCACCAGGTCCGCCAACTCGGGCTCCCCCCCGGGCACCGCGACGATCCGGTACCCCTCCCGCTCGGTCAGCCACGCGCGGTTCCGGCGGTGGATCTCATGGCCCCCGTCGAAGTGGTTGAGCACCACGACGACCGGGGGTCCGCCGGTGTCGCCGGGCCACCCCGACAGCGCGTCCATGGTGAGGCGGATGTTGTTGATCGTGCCGAGGCCGGCATCGGCCACCAGCACCACCAGATCGGGGGCCAGGGACTCGACCAGGTCGCACACGTCGCCGTCGTCGGCCTGCGGCGACCGAACGCCACCGGCGGTCTCGACCACCCCGACATCGACGCCGTCGGTGGGCCAGGACAGCTCCCCCAGGAGGTCGGACACGGTGAACGGGGGCAGGCCGAGCACCTGCGCGGCGATGGGCGGCGCCATCGCCCGATGGTACGAACGGAAGGAATGGCACACGTCACCGGGGTGCTCGCCCGAGGCGGCGGCCAGCGCCTCGGCGTCCGTCGGGCCGCCCAGTCTGGCGCCGCGGCTGTCGACGTCGAAGGACTGGGCCGGCTTGCGGGCCGCCACCG
>CAZULR010000149.1:0-6362 GCA_964621235.1 uncultured Acidimicrobiaceae bacterium | reverse complement strand
GGTTCGGTCCGGCGCGGCTCGGGCTCGTCCGGCCACCGGGCCGGATGGCCGTCCCACCCGTCCGGGGGCACGCTCGGTAGCGTGCGCCGATGGACGGGACCCCCACGCTGCAGGTGCCGGACGGTTCCGGGCGCCTCCTCGGTTGGCGGACCGTGGGGGAGGGGCCGCCCCTGCTGCTGGTGAACGGCTACGCCGCCACCGCCGCCGACTGGGACCCGGGCTTCCTGGCCGGACTGTCCGAGTCCCGCACGGTGCTGCTGCCCGACAACCGGGGCATGGGCACGTCGGCCGCGGGTGACCTCGGGGGGATGACCGTCGGCTCCCTCGCCGCCGACCTCGGCCTCCTCCTCGACCACCTCGGGATCGACCGCCTGCCGGTCGCCGGCTGGTCGATGGGCGGCATGACCGCCCAGGAGCTCGCCGCCCGTTCCCCGGGTCGGGTGTCGGCGCTGGTGCTCCTGTCCACCGACGCCGGTGGGTCGTCGGCCGTCCGGGCACCGGCGGCCACCTGGGAACGGCTCGTCGACCACACGGGTCCGCCACGCGAACAGGCCACCCGTCTGGTGTCGCTGCTGTTCCCGCCGGAGGTGGCGGCCGATGTCGACCGATTGTTCGGCGACGCGGTCGCCGACGCCCGCGCCGGCCTGTCACCCGACGTCCTGGACGCCCAGGAGCGGGCCCTCGAGGCCTGGCACGGTGACGGACCGGGAGGGCCGTCACCCCTGACCGGCACCCGGCCACCGGTCCTGGTGGTGACCGGCACCGAAGACCAGGTCGTCCCGGCGGCCAACGCCCGGCTGCTGGCCGAGCGGTGGGGGACCGACCGGGTCGAGCGGTTCGAGGGCGCGGGGCATGCCGTCATGGCCCAGGAGCCGGTCGCGCTCGCCGCGCTCGTCACCGGATTCCTGGACGGGTACCGCTGAGCGGGCGCGCCACGGCCCGGGCTGTGCGATCGTGCCGGGCGGCCCCGGTGGACGGGGTCGTGTCAGATGCGCTCGATGATGACGGCCGGGGCCATGCCGCCCGCCGCGCACATCGTGACCAGGCCGAACTGCTTGTCCTGGCGCTCGAGCTCGTCGAGGACGGTGCCGATCAGCATCGAGCCGGTGGCCCCGATCGGGTGGCCGAGGGCCATGGCCCCACCGTTCACGTTGACCTTGTCACGGTCGAGGTCGAGGTCCCGGATGAACTTCTCGGGCACCACGGCGAAGGCCTCGTTGACCTCGAACAGGTCGATCTGGTCGAGCGTCATGCCCGCCTTGGCCAGCACCTTGCGGGCCGCCGGCACCGGCGCATTGAGCATCAGGGTGGGGTCGTCGCCCATGTTGGCGGCGGCCACGATCCGGGCCCGCGGCGTCAGGCCGTGCGCCCGTGCGTAGTCGGGACTGGTGATGAGCAGGGCGGCGGCCCCGTCGACCACGCCCGAGGAGTTGCCGGCGTGGTGGACGTGCTCGATCTGGAGGTCCGGGTACTGCTGGGCGATCATCTTGCGGAAGGTGAGCCCGTCGGCGTTCAGCTCGATGTCGGCGATCCCCCCGAAGCTCGGCTGCAGCTCGGCCAGCTTGTCGGCGGTCGTGCCCGGACGCGGGTACTCCTCGCGGTCGAGCAGGAGGTTGCCCTCGTTGTCGTGGACGGGGATGAGGCTCTTGTCGAACCGGCCTTCGGCGATGGCGGTGGCCGCACGCGCCTGCGACGACTCGGCCAGCTCGTCGAGGGCCCGGCGGGGGATGCCCTCCAGGGTGGCGATGGCGTCCGCGGCCACACCCTGGTTGGGCTGGGGCCACAGCGCCCGAAGGTGCTCGTTGCCCGAGTCGATGAAGAAGCCGCCGCCCTCCACCTTGTTGGTCCCGTAGGAGGACATGAGCTCGGTGCCGCCGGCGATCATGCAGTCCTCGAAGCCGGACATGACCGACGCCGCGGCCAGGTTTACGGCGGTGATCCCGGAGCCGCAGTAGCGGTCGAGGGTGACCCCGCTCGAGTGGATGTCGTAGCCGGCGTCGAGCGCCGCCATGCGGCCGAGGTCGCCGCCCTGGGTGCCGACCTGGCGGCTCGTCCCCCAGATGATGTCGTCCACGTCGGAGGTGTCCAGGCCGTTCCGCTCGGCGAGGGCCCGGAGGACGGCGGCCCCGATGATCTGGGGATGCTGGTCGGCCAGCGCCCCCTTGCCGACCTTGCCGAGGCCCCGCGGGGTGCGGACGGCGTCGATGATCCATGCTTCGGTCATTGCGGTGCTCCTTGGTCGGTCGAGGGTGGTGCGCGGTCGGCTGACGGTGCGTCAGACGACATTGTCTACCCCACCGGCCCCGCCTAGGGGCAACCCGGAGCCCGGCCCTTCCTCATCTAGCCTGGCCCCGGCATGGCAGGCATCCACTCGGCACCGACCCGGCGGGACCGCGTGGTCCGGCGCCTCCTCCCCCTCGTGGCCGCGTCGGCAGCGGTGGTGGCCCTGGTCGTCTGGGCAGTGCTGCCCGGGACCGGCCCGTCGCGACCGGCGTCCGCCCCGACAACTTCCGCCCGGACGTCCACGACCGTGCCGCCGACCACCACCACGCTGCCACCGACCACCACCACCGTCGACCCGGGCACCCTGCCCCAGACGGACGCGCTGCCGTCGGCCACGTCACCGCAGTTCCTGGCGGCCATGCAGGCACTGTTCGGGTCCATCGCCGCCGGCACCCCGGCGACCGCCCAGGTGGCGTTCTTTCCGCAGAGCGCGTATCTCCAGGTCAAGGACATCGCGGATGCCGCGTCCGACTACCAGACGCGCCTCGTCGGCGAGTACGACCTCGACATCCTGGCCGCCCACGCCGAGGTCGGCGCCGGCGCCGCCACGGCTTCGCTCACCGGGGTGGACGTCCCGATGCAGTACGCCCACTGGGTCCCGCCGGGCACCTGCTACAACGGCGTCGGCTACTACGAGGTGGCCAACTCGAGGATGGTCTACAGCGTCGCCGGAGTCACCCGTTCATTCGGCATCGCCTCGCTCATCTCGTGGCGGGGTGAGTGGTACGTCGTCCACCTCGGGGCCGTGCTCCGGTCGGGCAGCGGGGGCGTGGTGCTCGACCCGGCGACCGGTGTCGGCAGCTCCGCGCCGTCGTCCACCTGCTGAGCGGCGCTACCGCCCGCCGCCGGCGTCCGCGCCGGGCCGTCAGATGCGACCGGCCAGGACGGGCACGCCGTCACCGCTGAGCCGGTCGAGCATGGCGGCCCGACCGCACATCGCCGAGCACAGCACCAGCGCCGGCCCCCGCACGACGGCCCGACCGGTTCCCACCCGTGCGTCGAGGTCGGTGGCCTCGAAGGCCAGCCCGTCCGTGCGTCCCTTGGGGACGAAGCCCTTGGCCCGGCCGCCGGCCAGGAACTCGAGTGAGGCGGCCAGGGCCACGGGGTCGACCGCCACGGAGCGCCCCGAGGGGGCGAGCATGTCGCCGCCGTGCACGATGACGTCGGTGAGCGGCGCCTCGGGGCCGGACCCCGGCGGGGTGAAGCGGGAGTCGGCGTGGTCCCGCAGGCCGGCCACACATCCCACCGGGTCGAGGCGGCCGGCCACGCGCCGCGCCACCCGGTCGAAGCCCCGGTCGAGGCTGCGGGTGCGCGCCACCTCGAACACGACCGTGGGCGCCGATACCTCCCAGGGGGCGTTCAGATGGGCGGCCACGACGTGGACGGTCCAGCCGGCGCACAGCGACGGTGCCTCCCACTCGGCGGCGCTCAGCCCGTCGAGTCCGTCGGCGAGTCGCTCCCGCTCGGCTGCGATGAGCGGGAACAGGTCCATCGACATGTTCTAGCCCGCCGGATCACCGGGGGTGGCGGCTAGGGCGTCGAGTCGGTCGGTGACCGCGCGCCCGCCGAGCAGCACGGCGAGCAGGGCGTCGGCGTCGCGCAGCACGCCGATGTCGGACACGGGGTCGCCGTTGACCACCAGGAGGTCGGCGAGCTTGCCGGGAGTGACGGTGCCGAGCTCGTCTCCACGGCCGAGCACCTCGGCGCCGTTCCGGGTGGCCCACGTCAATACGTCGATCGCCGGGATGCCCACGTCGTCCACGTAGTACGCCAGCTCGTCGGCGTAGGGGCCGTGGGGGAAGTTGAGCGCGCCGAAGTCGTCGCCGAGTACCAGGCGCACCCCGGCTCGGTTGGCCTCCGGCAGCACCGCGGCCATGGCCTCGAGATCGTGGCGCAGCCCGTCGGTGAACCCGAGTGGGGCCCCACCCATTGAGTCGAGGAATCTCGCCGGGAACAGCATCGACGGCACGAGCGGGGTGTCGGTGGCCAGCAACCGGTCGATGCACTCGGAGTCCAGGCCGTCGCCGTGGTCGACGATGTCGATGCCGAGGTCGAGGGCCATGAGGAGCGCCTCTTTGTTGGCGATGTGGCCCCGCACCCGTGCGCCCCGCAGGTGGGCCGCCTCGATGGCCGCGCCCAACTCGTCGCGGGTGACCTCGGTCTGCTCGCGCGGGCCGACGGTGCCGTGTCCACCGGTCACGAAGACCTTGATCATCTCGGCACCCTCCTTGATCTCGAGGCGGACCGAGCGGCGGAACTCGTCGGCGCCGTCGCTGCGGCGGATGGCGCCGAGCGCACCCACGTCCCAGTGGCTGGGGAAGCTCCGGTCGCCGGCGTGGCCGGTGGAGCTGACGTCGCGGCTGCAGGGCACCAGGCGGGGGCCCACGATGAGGCGCCGTCCGATGGCCGCCTTCATGGAGGCGTCGATGGCGAACGGGGCCCCGGCGCTGACGGCGCCGGTGAAGCCGGCCCGGACCAGCTTCTCCAGGTTGACGACGGCCCGCACCGCCTGCAGGGCCATCGGCTCCTCCAGCCCGAAGGGAGCGGGGGACGCGCCGAGATCGTGGTACGTGGCGTGGAAGTGGCAGTTGACCATGCCGGGCATGACGGTGCGCCCGTCGAGTTGGACCACCCGGTCGTCGGGTCGCCGCCCACCCGGCACGTCGCCGCCGACCGAGGCAATCCGGTCGTCGTCGACCACCACCGTCGCCCGCTCGAGGACGGTGCCGTCGCCGACGACCACGCGGGCGCCGTCGAGGACGAGTCGTGCGGTGGGGCCGGCCACGGACTCAGTCCCCGAGCACCGGGCGGCGCCCGGGGATGTCGAGGATGTAGGCGTCGTAGCCGGTGATGCGCGAGACGTGCTCCGTCATGAAGGCCGTCTCGTAGGGCTGCGCCTGATGGGCCTCGAAGGCCTCGAGCGACTCCCAGCACTCGAAGAAGCGGAACCGGTTGGGGACCTCGACGTCCTCGGCCCACCAGTAGTCGACGCAGCCCGGGTCCCGGCGACTGCGCACACACACGTCGCGCAGGGCGTCGAGGGTCAGCTCCCGCTGGTCCTCGGGGAACTCGAGGTAGCCGCTCAATGCGTGCATGGTGGAGGTCTCCTGTCTGCCGGTCGGTCGGTCGGGGTCGTGGCCCGGGTGAGGGTGGGGGGGCGGTGGACGGGCCGGTCGGGGAGGGGGCCCCGCCTCACGGGGCGGGTGCCCGACCGACCACCACCGTGCACGGCGCGGTTCGGGTGACGTAGTCGGACACCGAGCCGAGCAGGGCCCGGGTGATGCCGCCGCGTCCCCGGGTGCCGAGGACGATGGCCCGTGCGGACACGTCGGAGGCCAGTTCGCAGATGGCGGCGCCCGGCTCGCCGCCGACCACCCGGACCTCGACGTCGGCGATCCCCAGGCGCTCCTCCGCGTCGGTCAGCACCCGTCGGGCCGTCTCGTGGGCCGCTGCGACGGCCAGGTCGAACTCGCCATCCGTCATCTCGGCGCCGGCGTGACCGGTGCCCGTCAGCACATCCGGGTCCGGGGCGTCGGCCACCGTCACCAGGACGAAGTGGTTGTCCCGGCCGAGCAGCTCAACCCCGGCGGCCAGCGCGTCGAGTGCGTGCTCGGAGCCGTCGGTGCACAACAGGATGGACAGGCCCATCGGCCCACCGTAGCAACGGGCGCCGGCCATCCCGCCGGGCTCGGCGGACCCGAGGCCGGCCCGCGGGAGGCGCACCCCGGGGGCGCCTCAGTCCGTCCGTCCGGCGATCTCCCGGGAGTCGATGGCCGCGACCAGCTGGGCGTGGTCGGTGTCGTTCTGGTCGGCGTAGTGGCCGGCGAATGTCACCGCGGCGTCGAGGAAGCCGTCCCCCTTGCCGAGGTAGGCGGCGATGGCCACCGGGTCCCCGGACCGGGCATGGGCACGCGCCAGCGTCTCGCCGCAGGCGGTGGCGAACTCGGCCAGGCGCGGCGCGATGAGCTCGACCGTCGGGATGATCTTCATGTCCCGGAACTGCCGGACGTAGTAGTCGTGCCCGCGGAACGAGCTCCACCCCACGAAGATGTCGGTGGCGGTCTGGACCAGGCGCTTGC
>CAZULR010000148.1:0-6374 GCA_964621235.1 uncultured Acidimicrobiaceae bacterium | reverse complement strand
AGATCGTCCCGCTCACCGTCCGCTTCGGCTCCGAGGAGTTCACCGACGGGGTCGATCTCACCATCGACGAGTTCTACCGGCGGATGGCCGACAGCGAGGAGCTGCCACAGACCGCGTGCCCGTCTCCGGGCGCGTTCGCCGCGGCGTTCCGACGGGCCGAGGAGGCCGGGGCGGACGCCGTGGTGTGCGTCACCATCTCCGGCGAATTGTCGAACACCCTGCAGTCGGCGCAGACGGCGGCCGTCGGATTCGAGGGTCGCCTGCCGGTGCGGGTGGTCGACTCCAAGTCGGTGTCGAGCGGCCTAGGCACGATGGTCCTCGAGGTGGCGACCACGGCGCGGTCCGGGGCGGACCTCGACGCCGTCATGGCCAGGTTGGAGGGGCTCGTACCGCGGACACGGGTGTTCGCCACGCTCAACACCCTCGAGAATCTGCGCAAGGGCGGTCGGATCGGGGGGGCGAAGGCCATGGTCGGGTCGATGCTCTCGATCAAGCCGCTGATCGACATCACCGGAGGCTCGGTACGCGAGGCCGGCAAGGCGAGGACGCGCCGCCGTGCCATGCAGATGCTCTACGAGCAGATGACCAACGCCGGCGCCATCGAGAAGGTGGCGGTGATGCACGGCAAGGCACCCGACATCCAGGACTTCCTCGACCTGATCGCGCCGCACTTCTCCCGGGCCTCGATCCGTCTCGGCGTCCTCGGCGCCGTCATCGGGTCCCACGGCGGTGCCGAGATCCTCGGCGTCAGCTGGATCGGCGGGGCCTGACGGTCCACGCAGTCCCGGGTCCAGGAACGGTCGAGGTCCCGGTGATCGGACGGCGGCTCCCGGGCACCTGGAGGCGGGTGGTCGGACCGGCCCGCCCGGCCCGACCACCCGATCCTCACCCGCCGCCCGGCCCGAACGTCACGCCGCCGGGAAGGCGGCGATGTGCACCAGGGTGCCGCCGTAGGTCAACCCGACCCCACTGATCCCGCCCCGGAAGACGATCTCCTCGCCGAGTCCGACGCCGGCGCCACCCTCCCGGTCGGCGGCGTCCACCCGCGCCAGGAACTCGGCGACGGCCCGGACCGGATCGACGGCGGTGGTGTCGTCGCCGGCGTCCAGCGCGTGCCCGGCGACGATGCCCCGCAGGTAGTGCTGCAGGGTCTCGGGCCGGTCGAACAGGTCCAAGCCGACCACCTCGTCGCCGAGGAGGCAGATGACGCCGGTCTGACCGCTATGGGCCGTGATCCGCTCGAGCTCGGCGCCGACGCGGTCGTCGGCGTCGCGGTTGACGTCCTCGAGCGCGGCGGTCTCGGACTCGACGGCCCGGTGCCGGGCCACCCGCTCGACGGACTCCCACACCTCGGACTGGTCGGACAGACGGTCGTAGGGCGTGCCGGCCCGGATGCCCTGGCTGCGCGTCTTCTTCGCCCGGAGGGAGCCCGGCGCGTGGCGACCGGTCGACGCCATCGGGCGACGGGCGCCCCACCGTCCGGCCTCGACGCACGACACCGGCACCACGGTGGTCTCCCCGGGCGGGCACAGCACCGTGACATTCATCGTCCGGTCCTGGTCCCCTCCGACCAGCAGCTCGCCCTCCACCAGGAGGATCGGGACGTCGGCCAGGTTGGCCACCGCCAGGAAGGGCACCTGCGGCGGGTCGAGCTCGGTGACCTGCAGGAGACCGGCGGCGCTGGCCTCGGGGCCGGTCAGGTAGGGGGGCGTCGTCGTCGTCGTGGTCACGAGCGGGATCACCTGGAGGGACCCCACGGTGGTGCACTCCCCCAGGGCGATCTCTAGTCCGAGTAGTTCGTACAACGGCCTTCTCCTTGTTCGTCTTTTCCTCCGACAGTGAACGTGGAGGGTGTGACAATTACATCGGTGTCATTCCAGTCGGAGTGACGCGGTCGACGCCGCAGTCCGAGCGCTCCGTATGCATCACCCCAGCAAAATGGCCCTCTGCGATCCCGCGCTCCTGCGTGGCCCGTGGTCACCGTCCCGTCGTACCGTCGTGAAAACTCGTATACCCACGGCCGCACGCAACTCAATGGCCAACGTGGTTGCCGTCACCTCTACTTCGTATGACGTCGGCGATGGCCCCGGGCCACCCACCCGGGTGGGAAGTCGCCGCCCGCCGCAGCGCGGCACGCCGGGGCGGGACGGGGGACCCGGCGGTCGCACAGGCGGGGCGGCTCGCCGACGTCGCGGCTGCCTGGGGCAGGCCCGCGCGGGGGCGGGCGCAGACCGTAGGCTCACCGGGGTCCTGCGGTGTCCGAGGGAGGTCACGGTGACGGAGCGACGACCGACGATCGACCCCATGCCGGCGGTGGCGGTGGGATGCGCCCTGCCCTGGGACGCGCCGCTCGACGATCCGGTCCGGGCACTGGCCGAGGCGCGACGGGACCTCGGGGACACGTTCGTGGTCGACAGTGGGGACGACCGCTACCTCTTCACCTTCAGCCCCACCGGGGTGTCCTCCTTCTACGCGCTGTCCGAGGAGCGGGCGAGCAAGGGCGTCGCCGACTGGCGGATGCTCCGTCGCAAGCTCCCCGACGAGGTGTTCGTCGGGCGCCGGACCCTTCCCCACCAGCTGTTCGGCCGCGACGACGTCACCCGCCTCCTCGCCAACGTCGACCTCGCCCTCGACGCCACGGTCGACGAACTCGGCGAGGAGGGCACGACCGACGTGTTCCACCTGACCCGACGGCTCGGCCACCGGGTGGGCCTGGCCTCGTGGGGTGGCCCCGGTGCCGCCACCGGGGACCGCTTCGAGGCTCTGGTGACGGCCTTTGACACGTTGGACGGCTCGGAGGCCTTCGTGCACCCGGACGCCATGGCCGCGGTGGCCGCGTCGGGCAAGTCGGGCGAGGTCGCCGCGTTGGCCGTGGTCGCCGAGCAGGTCGGCCACTCGCTCGACGAGCTCCCCGGACGCGAGCAGGAGCACCTCCTCTTCACCCGTCTGGCCGCGGCCTGGACCGGAGAGCCCGACGACGTGGCCGCCCGGGGAGTAGCCGACGACGTCGCGCTCCTGCACGTGGCGTCGATGTCCAATCTCTTCGCCGCACTCGGATGGGCCCTGGTCGACCTCCTCGAGCACCCCGACGAGGCGGCTCGGGTGGCCGAGGGCGACCGGGCGACCGCCGAGGCGTGCGCCCTCGAGTCGGTCCGGCTGGCGCAGCGGTCGATCATGTCGCGGTACGTCCTCGAGCCCGTGGTCCTCGACGTGGGGGACGCAGTCCACCTGGTCGCTCCGGGCGTGACCGTAGCCACCCTCCTCCCCCTCACCAACCTGTCGTCGGCGCCGGGCCTGACGGCATGGGACCCCGCCCGGTGGCGGGGGAGGCGACTCGCCGATCCCACGGCGCTCGCCTCCGTCGAGCTGGTGACCGCGTTCGGCCACGGGCGCCACACGTGCCCGGCCCAACCGTTCTCGCTGGCCGCCATGACGACGAGTCTCCGCCGACTGCTGCAACGGTTCCGGTGGGAGGCCGGGTGGACGGAGCGGCCGGTCCCCGTCCGGGTCCAGATCGGCGGGGTGGCGCGGGCCGCCGGGCCGTGCCCGCTGTCGTACCGGCGGCTCGACGGGTCAGGTGCGCAGGCCGGGGTGGGACCTGGCCAGTAGCGGCACGAGGGCCCGGTTGGGGATCAGTCGGCCCAGCACGGCCGCCGCCCGGTTCGCCAGTCCGGGGATGACGACGGCTCGACCGGCGGCGAGCCCGTCGATCCCGGCCCGGGCCACCGCCTCGGGCGTCTCCCACATGACGGCGGGAAGCGCGGCGGCCGCGTCCTCCTTGGAGAAGCCGGCGCGCTCCCCGAAGCCGGTGTCGACGGGCCCCGGGCAGAGGGTGGTGGCCGTCACGCCCGTGCCGTGCAGCTCACCCCCCAGGCTCTGGGTGTAGGAGAGGACGAACGCCTTGCCGGCCCCGTAGCCGGCCTGGCCGGGGAGTGGTTGGAAGGCCCCGGTGGAGGCGACGTTCAGCACCGCGCCCCGCCCACGGCGCACCATGCCGGGAACGAACCTGCTGCACAGGTCGACCACGGCGAGGACGTCGATCTCGACCATCTCGAGCTCGGCGTCGGGGTCCGACGACGCCACCGGCCCGAGCGTCGACACGCCGGCGTTGTTGACGAGGATGTCGGGCTCGAGACCGAGGGATTCGACCCGCTCCAGCAGTTCGGCCCGCGCCGATCGGTCCGCCAGGTCGACGGCGACCACATGGGCGGAGGTGCCGGTGGCCGTCAGCTCACCGGCCAGCTCCTCGAGCCGGTCCACGCGCCGGGCCACCAGCGTGACGCCGTGGCCGCGTCGGGCGAGCTCACGCGCCAAGGCCTCGCCGATGCCCGACGAGGCGCCGGTCACGACGGCGGTCGTGCGCCCGGATGGTCGGGGGAGGGCCATGCCGTCACCATAGGGGAGGGCGGGCGCCCGACCCGGGCCGTAGGTTGAGGGGCATGGACGTGTCCGCACCGACCGTACCCTTCGCCCGGGGCTCGGTCTCCTTCCGGCTCTATCCCCACAACGAGCTCGCCGCCGGCGCCATCCTGGCTGAACTGTGCGACCAGGCCGGGCTCGCCCTCGCCGGCGGCTTCGACGGGGTGATGACGAGCGAGCACCACGGCGGATTCGCCGGGTACCTGTCCCAACCACTGCAGGCGGCGACCTTCGTCCTGGACGAGCACCCCGGGGGCTGGGCGGCGGCGTGTCCCCTGCTGCTGCCGCTCCGGCCGACCGCGCTGGTGGCCGAGGAGGTCGCCTGGCTCCACGCCCGTCATCCCGGGCGGGTCGGCCTCGGCGTCGCCGCCGGAGCGCTCCCGCTCGATTTCGAGGTGGCCGGTGTGGACCCGGCCGATGCGGTGCCCGTCTTCAAGGCGGAGCTCGGCCGCCTCGTCGCCATGCTCCGGGGCGAGGAGCTGGGCCAAGTGGAGGGCGACCCGGCACTGCGGGCCTGTCGGGACCGTCCCGTGCCCGTCCTGAGCGCCGCGGTGTCGTCGGCGGCGGCCACGCGGGCGGCACGGTGCGGTGCCGGCCTCCTGCTGGAGGGCATGTCGGCCCCCGACCGGCTGGCCCGCCTCGCCGGTGCCTTCGATGCGGCCGGCGGCACGGGCGCGAAGGTCCTGATCCGGCGCGTCTGGCTGGGGGACCTACCGTCCGACCTCGTGGAACGCCAGCGCGCCGTCTACGACTCCTACTCCGGCGCCACCGCCGCGTTCGGTGGCGACCAGACCCTGGCCGCGGCCGACCCCGGCGAGCTGGTCGACCGCCTCGTCGACCTCGTGGCGGCCACCGGAATGGACGCGCTCAACCTCCGCGTCCACCTGCCGGGGATGGCGCCCGACAGGGTCCGTGAGCAGATCGAACTGCTCGGACGGGAGGTCGTCGGTCCCGTCAAGGAGCGATGGCCGGGCCGTCCACCCAGGTCAGGACCACAAAGGGAATAGATGTTCGATGCCGTTGTTGCACCGGTGCACGGAATTTCTGGAGACACCCGGAGGAACGATGGAACCCACGACCGACCAGACCACGGCGACCGGCGGAGGCCACTCCGGCGCGTTCCGGAACCTTCCCCTGCTGCCACTGCGCTCGGGCGTGGTCCTCCCCGGCATGGTGTTCACGGTCGGCCTCGAGACCGACGAGGCGAGGGCGGCGGCCGAGGCGGCGGCGTCCGCCGACGGCACGGTCGTCATCGTGCCCTTCATCGACGGGCGCTACGCCTCGGTCGGCGTCGTCGCCGAGATCATGGAGTCGGGCGCCCTGCCCGGTGGCATGCCCGCCATCGCGGTGCGGGGGGCCGAGCGGGCGCGGCTCGGCACGGCGGTGCCCGGCACCGGCAGTGCCCTGTGGGTCGAGGTCGAGGTCGTCGTCGAGGCGCCCGCCACCGAGGAGACCACCGAACTGGCCCGTGAGTACCGGGCCGTGGTCGAGAACATCCTGTTGAGCCGTGGTGCCGGCCGGCTGGCCGAGCGCCTCGCCGAGGTGAGCGAGCCGGGTCGGGTGGCGGACATGGCCGGCTACTCGCCCGACCTCTCGCTCGACCAGAAGGTCGAGGTGCTCGAGACCCTGGATGTGGCGGCACGGCTGCGCCTGGTGATCGCCTGGTCGCGCGAGGTGCTCGCCGACCTCGCCCTGCGCGAGCGGATCAAGACCGACGTCGAGGAGGGCATGGAGAAGACCCAACGCGAGTTCCTCCTGCGCCGGCAGCTGGAGTCCATCAAGAAGGAGCTCGGCCAGCTGGCCTCCGACGACGAGGACCAGCCCGACGACTACCGGGCCATGGCGGAGCAGCGGCCGTTGCCGGACGCGGTCCGCAAGGCGGTGGAGCGCGAGATCGACAAGCTCGAGCGCATGAGCGAGCAGAACCCCGAGCACGGCTGGATCCGCACGTGGCT
>CAZULR010000147.1:0-6379 GCA_964621235.1 uncultured Acidimicrobiaceae bacterium | reverse complement strand
TGAGCACCGTCTGGTACGACACCGTCGCCACCCTCGGGTGGCTGGCCGCCGTGACGTCGGAGATCCACCTGCTGTCCCACATCTACGTCGCCGCCCTCCGGCACCCGCTGCGGGCGGCCAAGGAGTTCGCCACCGTCGACACCCTGTCCGGGGGACGGGTGATCTGCGGTGTGGGCGCCGGGCACGTCGCCGAGGAGTTCGACCTGATGGGACCGGCGTTCGACGAGCGCGGCCCGGCCACCGACGAGGCCGTGACCGGCCTGGCCCTCGGGCTGACCGAGGAGTACCCCACCCTTCCCGGTCCGCGGTGGCCCGCCTCGGGGGTCGGCCTGCGGCCCCGTCCGACGCGCACGCCCCGGCCGCCGATCTGGGTCGGAGGGTCCTCGCCGGCCGCGCTGCGGCGCACGGCCCGCTACGGCGACGGATGGCTCCCCCAGTCGGTCGGCCCCAACGTCGAGCTGCTGGCGACGCTCCGCGACCTGCGGGCGGAGTACCGCGACGGGGCCCCGCTCGACATCGGATCGATCGCCTACCCGATGTACCTCGGCACGCCGCCGGCCGACAACGAGCTCCCGCCGGGCACGGTGCAGGGCACGGCCGACGTGCTGGCCGAGCACCTGCGTCCGTACCGCGAGGCCGGCTGCGGCCAGGTCCAGGTGCGGTTCCCGGCCCACTCGGTCGGGGAGCTGTGCGACCAGATCGCCGCCTTCGGTGCGGAGGTCGCCCCCCTCGTCAACGGCTGAGGGCCCCGGCGCCCGTCGGGGGGGCCGGGGAGGGTCAGCCGATCGACGCGTGGAACCGGTTGAGCGTGGCGGCGGCCTGGTCCGGGTCCTGGACCGCCCACCAGTGGCCCACACCCGACAGGGTCGCCCGCTGCGCCCCGAGCATGGCGGCCACCTCGGCCGACAGCGCATCGTCGCCGAAGGAGTCCTCGGTCGCGTGCAGCACCAGACCGGGCGCCGTGGTCGGCGTCAGGCTGTCACCCCAGTGGTCGAAGATCCGCGGCGTGGCGGACCGGTAGAGGTCCATGATGCAGGAGGCCATCACCGGATCCCCCAACGGCACCAGGACGCCGGTGTCCGCCGCCGGCACCCCCATCGCCTCGTACCCGGCGGCCAGGTCCGCGGCCGGCACGCCGGCCTGGGAGGCGAAGAACTCCTCGCCCGCGCCCTCGGTCTGCCAGATCTGGGCGAAGTCGTGCCAGGTGTAGCGCGGGTGCATGACGTTGGCCACGTCGGCGGCCCAGGACGACAGCAGGTCGCCCCGGGTCGTGGCCACCCGGTAGGTGAGGGCGGCGCCCCAGTCGTGACCCACCAGGTCGACGGGCTCACCGATCGTCTCGAGCTCGCCCACCAGCCACGCCGCGTAGTCGTCCTCGGTGGCCCCGAACCCGTCGGGCCTCGGACAGGCGAACCCCGGGAGGGCGAGGGCGGTCGTCGGGCCGTCGAGGCGCTCGCGCAGCTTGTCCCACAGGGCGGCGCACTCGGGCACTCCGTGGACGAGGACGATCATGTCGTCACCGTAGCCAGCGCCTCCCCCGCCTGCCCGCAGGTCCACGGCGGACCCATCGATGCGATCGGCGACCGGGGGTGGTTCATGGTGCGACGGTGGTGGTGGTCCTCCCGGGGGGAACCGTGGTGGTCGACCCGCTCTGCAGCGTGGTCGTCGTCGAGCCCCTGGTCGTGGTCGTCGTGGTCGAGGTCCCTCCGCCGGCGCGGGTGGTCGTGGTGGTGGAACCCGGGTGGGTCGTCGTGGTCGTCGTGCTGGGTGTCGTCGTGGTCGTCGTGGTCGTGGTGGTCGTGGTGGTCGTGGTGGCCGGCGCGAGACCGGGCACGCCCCCGGAGTTCGAGTTGTTGGACGCGGTCGTCTTGGCGGCGGGTGGGTAGAACGCCATGAGCGTGCCGAAGCCGAGGAACGCCACGACCATCAGGACGGTGGACCGCCGGACGGGCACGGCGGGCGAGATCGGCAGGGCCATGGACCCGACCAGCCGACTGCGCGTGACATCCGGGTCGCCCTCGGGCGCCGCCGCCGGGGGCGGCCGGCCCGCCGTGCCGGTGTCGCCCGGCCGCCCGTCCCCCGTCGGGGTGGCGTCCGTCACCCGTCACCCCGCGTCATCGGGGCGCCGATGCCGGGCGAGCTGACACCCGACCGGCGCAGGGCGATGGAGGCCCGCAGCCGGATCTCCCGGGCCACCTCGAACTGGCGCCCGGGCAGGGTGCGGGCGATGAGACGGAGCTGCACGTAGCCGACGTCGATGGTCTCGACCCCCGCCACCACCGGCTCCCCCAGGATCAGCTCGGACCACCGGGGGTCGGCGGCCATGCCCTCCACGACGTCCTTCAACAGGGCCGTGACGTGCTCGAGGTCCTCGCTCACGTCCACCGGGATGTCGATGACCGCCCGCGACCAGTCCTTGGAGAGGTTGGTCACCTGACGGAGCGCGCTGTTGGGCACCACCACCAGCTCGCCCTGCTGGGTGCGCAGCTTGGTGACCCGGAGCGTCAGCTCCTCGACCGTCCCCGTGATCCCGGTGGTCTGACCCGGCATGGACAGGCGGATGACGTCGCCGAAGGCGAACTGGTGCTCGGCGAAGAGGAAGAAGCCGGCCAACAGGTCCCCCACCATCTGTTGGGCGCCGAAGCCCAGGCCGATGCCGACGACCGTGGCGGGCGCCACGAGGGTGGTGAGCGGGATGCCGAGGTCGTCGAAGGCCAGGATGGCCGTCACGAAGTAGGTGAGGGCGACCACCACCCACTCGATGGCGGCACTGATCGCCCGAGACCGCTTGAGCGACTCCGAGGCCACCGTGCCCGACTCGATCTGGCTCCGGATCTGGACGTCGATCCATCGCCGCCGGCGCATGCCCACCCAGTGGGCGAAGCGGACGAGGAGGCCGGCCCCGAGCACGAGCACGACGACCGGCAGCAGGTTGTCCCGGAAGTAGTGGAGGGAGAGGATGACCGCACCTTACCGTCGGCCCCGGCACGGCCCGGGCCGGGGCACGGCCCCGCCCACGCCGACGCCCTCCCGTGCGTGCCATAATCTGACGCACTGTCAGTTCCGGGGGACGAGGCGGCGGCACCGACCGCACACCACGACCGCCCCCGTCGCCAGCCACGCTCACCGGCCCGTCGGTACCCGCACCGGGCCCCAGGAAGGGAACCGCACCATGCTCGACTACGTGATCCGCAACGGCCTCGTCGTCGACGGCACCGGGGCACCGGGCTTCCGGGCCGACGTCGGGATCCGGGACGGGGTGATCGTCTCGGTGGGTACCGTGGCCGAGGAGGGGGCGACCGAGCTCGACGCCGAGGGCCTGGTCGTGGCCCCCGGCATCATCGACCCCCACACCCACTACGACGCCCAGCTCTTCTGGGACCCGACCGCGTCCCCCTCCAACCTGCACGGCGTGACCACCGTGATCGCCGGCAACTGCGGCTTCACCCTGGCCCCGATCAAGGCCCAGGACCACGACTACATCCGCCGGATGATGGCCAAGGTCGAGGGCATGCCCCTGGTCGCCCTGGAGGACGGCATCGACTGGGACTGGACCACCTTCGGCGAGTACCTCGGCAAGCTCGAGGGCAACCTCGGCGTCAACGCCGGGTTCCTGGTGGGCCACTGCGCCATCCGTCGTTGGGTCATGGGGCCCGACCGGGCGGGCGAGGTGGCGAACGACGAGGAGCTCGCCGCCATGACCGCCCTGCTGGCCGAGTCGATCGAGGCCGGCGGGATGGGCTTCTCGTCGTCGCAGTCCCGCACGCACTCCGACGGTGACGGGAACCCGATCTCGTCCCGCTTCGCCGATCGACGCGAGATGCTGGCGTTCTGCGAGGTCGTGCGCGACCACCCGGGTACGACGCTCGAGTACATCACCAACGGTTGCCTCGACTCGTTCAGCGACGAGGAGATCGACCTCATGGTGGCCATGACCACGACGGCCGAGCGACCGCTGAACTGGAACCTGTTGACCGTCGACTCGCGCACGCCGGACAAGACGGCCCGCCAGCTCGAGGCGTCGCGGGCCGCGGCCGCGGCGGGGGGGAGGATCATCGCCCTGACCATGCCGACGCTGGTGCCCATGAACATGAGCTTCCGCACCCACTGCGCGCTGTTCCTCATCCCCGGTTGGGGCGACGTCATGGGACTGCCCGCCGAGCAGCGGATCGAGCAGCTGAAGGACCCCGAGGTCCGGGCCCGGCTCGACGAGCTCGCCCACTCCGAGGACGCCGGGGTGTTCCGCCGGCTCTCGCACTGGGCCAATTACATCATCGGGGACACCTTCGCCCCCGAGAACGCCACGTACAGCTGGCGTGACGTCGGATCGATCGCCGCGGAGCAGGGCAAGGAGCCGTTCGACGCCCTGCTCGACCTGGTGATCGCCGACGACCTGCGCACCGTGCTGTGGCCCAAGGCCTCCGACGGCGACGCCGCCTCATGGGAGGCCCGCGTCGACGTGTGGCACGACCCGGGGGCGCTCGTGGGCGGGTCGGATGCCGGCGCCCACCTCGACCGGATGTGCGGCTCCAACTACCCGACGTCCTTCCTCGGTGACTGCCTACGCAACCGCAAGCTCGTCCCGATGGAGCAGGCCGTCCACTGGATGACCCAGGCCCCCGCCGACCTGTTCGGCCTCCACGACCGGGGGCGGGTGGCCGAGGGCCTGCGCGCCGACCTCTTCATCTTCGACCCGGAGTCGGTGGCCTCCGAGCCGGCCACCCTGGTCGAGGACCTGCCCGGTGGCAGCCCCCGCCTGATCGCCGACTCCATCGGCGTGGTCCGCGTCCTGGTCAACGGCGTCGAGACCGTCGTCGACGGTCGTCCCACCGGCAACCTGCCCGGCACGCTCCTGCGTTCCGGACGGGACACCGTCACCGTGGACCCGTCGTCGACCGCCGGCTGAGCCGGGCCCGCACGCACACCGCACCACCTCCACCGCACGTCAACCGCACCACCTCGAAGAGAACAGGGGAGCCACCATGGGCACCAAGGTCACCAAGGACGAGACACAGCTACTGATCGGCGGGAAGTGGGTCGACGCCGGCGGCGGCACCTACGACGTCATCAACCCGGCGACCGAAGAGGTCGTCGGGCAGGCCCCCGACGCCTCGGTGGCCGACGCCGAGGCCGCGGCCGCAGCCGCACGCGAGGCCTTCCCGGCATGGGCCGCCACTCCCGTCGAGGAGCGCCTCGCGCTGCTGAAGAAGGCCGCCGCCGCCATCCGGGCCCGGAACGACGACCTGGTGCCCCTGGTCATCGCCGAGACCGGCGCCACCGCGTCGGTCGGGTCGCGCATGCAGGTGCCGATCAGCGCCGACCGGTTCGACCGCTACAGCCGGGACATCCGCCACGTCCAGGAGAAGATGCTCCCTCCGATCGCCACCAACGCCACGCCGCTGGCGCCCGGGGGCCTGATCAGCGCCCTCGCCTATCGTCAGCCGGTGGGCGTGGTGGCCGCCATCGCCAGTTACAACTTCCCCCTGACGAACATGGCCGGGAAGGTCGCCCCGGCCCTCGCCATGGGCAACACGGTGGTCATCAAGCCCGCACCGCAGGACCCGTTGGCCGTCGTCGAGCTGGCCCGGGTGCTCGACGAGGTCGGGTTCCCGCCCGGTGTCGTCAACCTGATCTGCTCCCAGGGCCCCGAGCCGGCCGCGGCCCTCACCTCCACCCCCGACGTCGACATGGTGTCCTTCACCGGGTCGACGCAGGTCGGCCAGCGCATCGCCGCCGCCGGCGCGCCCACCATGAAGCGACTGCTGATGGAGCTCGGTGGCAAGGGCGCCGCCGTGGTGTTCGAGGACGCCGACCTGAAGGCGGCCATCACCGCCATCGGCTCGACCTGGGCCTTCCACTCCGGCCAGATCTGCACGGCCCCCACCCGGGCCGTCGTCCACCGGAGCATCTTCGACCAGGTGGTCGAGGGGCTGACGGCCTTCGCCGGCCGACTCACCGTGGGCGACCCCACCGAGGCCGCCACCGTGGTCGGCCCGGTCATCTCCGGGGCCCAGCAGCAGCGGATCCTGGACTACATCGAATCGGGCCGCACCGAGGGCGAGGTCGTGGTCGGCGGCAACCGGCCCGAACATCTCGAGCGCGGCTACTACGTGGAGCCCACCCTCATCACCGGCTCCAACGACATGCGGTCGGCCCGGGAGGAGATCTTCGGACCGGTCGTCGTGGCCATCCCCTTCGACGACGACGACGAGGGCATCGCCATCGCCAACGACTCCGAGTTCGGCCTCTACGACTACGTCTTCTCGGGAGACACCTCGCGAGCCTTCCGTGTGGCGAAGCTGCTGCGTGCGGGCCACGTGGGCATCAACACCGCCCAGCGCAACATGGACGCCCCGTTCGGTGGCTTCAAGATGAGCGG
>CAZULR010000146.1:0-6382 GCA_964621235.1 uncultured Acidimicrobiaceae bacterium | reverse complement strand
ATCAACCAGGACACCATCTCGCTCGAGCAGCCCATCGGTGACGAGGAGGACTTCAGCCTCTCCGACATCATCGAGGACCGGGAGGCGGTGGTGCCCGGCGACGCCGCCACCCGGCTGATGCTGGACTCGGCACTGCGGGACGCGCTGGCCCATCTGACACCCCGCGAGCAGGACGTCGTCCGTCTGCGCTTCGGTCTGGAGGACGGCAAGATCCGGACGCTCGAGGAGGTCGGCAAGGCGTTCGGCGTCACCCGGGAGCGCATCCGCCAGATCGAGGCCAAGACCCTGGCCAAGCTGCGCCGACCGGAGTCGGCGCAGTTGCTGCGCGACTACCTCGAAGAGGCCTAGCCCGCGATCGGGGACCGTCGACCGGCGACACCCCGGGGGTCGCCGTCGCCATCGACGAGCACCTCGGTGTCGACGTAGCCGGCGGACCGCATCAGCACGGCCAGCTGGTCGACCTGGTCCTCCCCGACCTCCAGCAGCAGCCACCCGTCGGGCCGCACCCAGCGCGTGCTGCGGGACACCAGCCCGGCGACCAGCGCGAGGCCGTCGGCGCCGCCGTCGAGGGCACCACGGGGCTCGTGGGCCACGACGTCGCGGGGAAGCAGGTGCAGCGCTCCGGTCGGGACGTAGGGGAGCACGGCGCAGAACACGTCCACCGTTCCGGCCATCCCGGCGGGCAGCGGCTCGTCGAGGGAGCCCACCCGCACGTCGACCCCGTTGCGCCGTGCACAGGCGGCGGCCACGGGGTCGACCTCGGTGGCCACCACCGATGCACCGGGCCGTCGGTGGGCGAGCACGGCCGCCACTGCGCCGGACCCTGTGGCCACGTCGACGGCCGTGCCACCCGGTGGGAGCAGCTCGGCGGCCCGCCGGGCCAGGGTCTCGGACTGCCAACGGGGCACGTAGACGCCGGGGTCGACCAGTAGTTCGAGGTCGCAGAATCGGGTCGACCCGACCAGCCAGGCCAGGGGCTCGCCGGCCACTCGTCGGGCGACGAGGGCGGCCAGTACGTCGGGATCCCGGGCCACGCCGACCAGTTCCGCCGCCTCCTCCTCGGCGGCGACGCAGCCCGCCGCGGCCAGGGTCCGGACCACGGCCTCGAGGTCACCGCCACCCGCGCCGGGCCGACCCGTCGCGTCAGGTGGGCCGGACAGGTCGGGTGACCTCGTCAGACGGCGAGCGAGCTGTGCTCGTTGATGGCACTGGCGAGGTCGCCGGTCATCTCGATGACCAGCGCGTCGGTCGCCGCTTCGCCGTCGCGCCATCCGCCGAGCACGCCCAGTGCGTCACGGAGCCGGACGACGCTGAGCACGCCCACCGCCTTGGCCTTGGCCCCCCATCCGGCGCCGGAGCGGCCACCCCCGGGACGGACGGTCGTGCCGTCGGCGGTCACGACCCCGAGTCGGGTGCGCCGTGATCGCTTGATGCCGAGGACGAACCCGACGGCGACGGCGGCTGCGGCAGCGATGCGGATCTTCACGCCGCCATTGTGGCGCGGTTCGGCTCGGCGTGCACCTGTGATCCGGCGGGGGGTTGGCGAACGGCTAATCTCCTCTGGCACACCGGGGCCGTTCCGACGTCCGACCCGGGTGTGGCAGGAGTTTCCGGGGTAGCTCAATCGGCAGAGCATCTGACTGTTAATCAGAGGGTTGTGAGTTCGAGTCTCACCCCCGGAGCAACTGGTGGGAAAGGATCCCGGCGGGTAGCGGGCGGATCCGGTCCCACCGGCGCCCACCCGATTCCGAGTCCGGTCACCGTGGGGACGCTCCGACGGGATGTCCCAGGTCACGAGGTTGCCGATGGCCACATCCGAACGCTGCCCGTACTGCGGCCACCCCGGGATCCATCGGGGCGGGGGCGACGGGCGCATCTGCGAGGACTGTGACCGCTGCTGGGCCGAGCAGCAGCGGCACGAACGTCCTCCCCACCACAATTGAGGTCGGGTGGAGCGGGCGGCGCCCAACGCCCGGCACCTCGGGTCGATCGGGGGGTGGTCCCACGGATCGCCTTCGCCACCGCTCCCCCCGAGTACCTGGGGCCTGATGACACCGACCGGCCACTCCACGAGGAGGCGGCCGTGACCGCGGGCATCGACCTCGATCACGTCGTGTGGTCCGACCCGCTCGCCGCCTGGGACCAGTACGACCTCGTCGTCGTGCGGTCCACATGGGACTACCTGGACCACCTCTTGGACTACCGGGCGTGGTTGGCGGCGATGGACGAGCTCGGCACCCTGCACAACCCCGGTCGGGTCATCGCCTGGAACCTCGACAAGCGGTACCTGCTGGAGCTGGCGGCGGCCGGCGTCCCGGTGATCCCCACTCGGGTGTGCGCCGACCCGGAAGAGGTGGCCGACGCCCTGGGCGGCACGCCGGTCGAGGGGACGGGGGAGGTCGTGGTCAAACCGGTGGTGTCGGCGGGCAGCAGGCTCACGGGCCGATTCGCCTCGGACGACCTAGCGGCCCGTGGGCTCGCCGGACAGATCCTGGCCGCCGGCGCGGCGGTGCTGGTGCAGCCGGCCGTCCCCTCGGTGGCCACGGAGGGCGAGGTCAGCACCCTGGTCTTCAGCGGAGCCGTGTCCCACGCCGTGCGGAAGGGCCCCCTGCTGGCACTCGGCGGGGGGCTGATCGGGGGCACCTACACCGAGCGCATCACGCCGGAGCAGCTGACGCCGGCCCGGCGTGCCCTGGTGGAGAACGCTGTCAGGGCCGTGGGCCGACTGGTCGGCGACCGGTTCCGGATCGCCGAGCCGTTGCTCTATGCCAGGGTCGACCTCGTCACCCTCGAGGACGGCACCGACGTCGTCCTCGAGGTGGAGCTGGCGGAACCGGCCTTCTTCCTCGGCACCGACCCGGACGCCGCCGCCCGCTTCGCCGCCGAGGTCGCCCGTCGGGCCACCGGATCCACCTGAGCGTCGCCCGCGGACGGGTACGGGCTGGCCGATGGCCCCCACGTCGGCCAGCAGGAAGAATGCCCCCGTGGAACCCGGACCCGTACAGGTTGTGGATGCCCCGGCAGCACCCGGTCCCGACCGGTCGGCGGCGACCTCGGGACGGTGGCCGAACCGACGGTCGGGTGTCACCCTGCGGGTGGTCTGCCACCTGGCTGCCGAGCTGCCGATCGTGGTCTTCGGCATCGTGGAGACCGCCCGGGGCTGGCGGCCGCTGTTCGACAACGCGGGCCTGGCGCTGCGCAGCTGGCAGGTGTTCGGCCCGCACCCACCGCTCGTCGGCCACCAGATGGCGGTGTCGGTGAACGGGCATGCCGTGTTCGGCCCGGGCCCGTTGCAGAGCTGGATCCTGGCCGTCCCCGTCCGGATCGACCCCGTCCAGGGGGCCCTGTGGGGCGGGGTGATCGCCGTGGTGGCGGCGGTGGCGCTGGGCGTCGAGGCGTCGTGGACCGTCGGCGGTTGGCCGGCCGGCGCGACCACCTCCGCGTCGGTGCTGGTGTTCGCCCTCGTCCGCCCCGAGCTCGTCCTCGACGTGGTGTGGAACGTCTGGTTCGCCCTCCTGGTCCTGGTCGGCGCGTTCTGCAGCGCCCTGGCCGCGGCGTCGGGCCACCTGCGTTGGTGGCCGGTCACCGTGGTGTCGGCCAGTGTGGTCGTCCAGTGCCAAGCGGCCTACGGGCCACCGGCGGTCGCGCTGTGCCTGATGGCCCCCCTCCTCGGCCTGGCGATGCGGCGGCGGCGTGGCGTTCGACTCGGCGGTGGTTGGTGGATCGTGGGGCTGGCCGTCGGGGTGGCGGCGTGGGCTGCCCCGGTCGCCCAGGAGATGACTGCGAGTCCGGGCAATCTCACGCTTCTGGCCCGGGCCGCCGGTGGATCGGGGAGCGCCATCGGATGGCACGCATCGCTACGGGCCCTCGGCGGCGCGACCCGCCTCCTGCCGGACTGGGTGCACCCCCTGCCCGACGGAGGGCCGCTGGCACGGTTCTTCGGCATCGCCGGCATCGTGAGCGGCCCGGCCTGGTGGGGACTGGTGGTACTGGGGCTGCTGGCCGCCATCGGCGTCGTGGCGTGGTGGACCGGGCGCACCGCGCTGTCCGCGTTGTCCGCGCTGACGGCGGGATTGGCCCTCGGCGCGCTGGCGACCGTCGCCACCATCCCCCTCTCGCAGTTCGTGGTCCTCGGCTACCTCGGTGCCCTGCTCGTCCCGGTGGGGATCGCCGTGTGGGTGACCTTCGCCTGGGCTGGCGGAGCCGCTACCGGGGCGGCCGTGCGACGGTGGCGCACCGATGGCGACGTCGACGACGGGGGCCAGCCGGCGACTAGGTGGCCGGCGATGCCGGGGGATCGCGCCATCCGGTGGGCGGTGGGAGTCGCCCTGGCGGGCCTGTCAACGGGCGTGCTCGTGGTGGGACTGGGGAGCATGGACGGCCCGGCGCCGACGCTGGTGGGATGGCCGGCCGCCCGTGCCGCAGACGCAGCCACGGCCGCCGCCCTCCGGGTGGCGCCGAAGCAGGCATTCGGGCTTCGACTCGTCGGGTTGCCACCGAGCGAGGCGTTCGCCGTCGAGGCCGCCGTCGCCTACCGGCTGGTGACCCACGGACTCGATGCCCGCCCGGCCGCGGAGGTCGGGTACCCGACGTTCGGCCGACCTTCACCGGACGGCCCCACAGTCGTGGTGACCGTCGTTGGGCGCAGGCGACCGGCCAGCGCCCGACTGGTGCGCTCCCCTCACTGACGCGGGCGTGGATCGCCAGTCAGGGTCGCCCGCGAGCCGGGGTGGAGCAGAGGTGAGCCGGTGGCGGTTCCGGGGACGAGCCGGAAGGCGCATCGGCCCGGAGTCCCACGGCACGGGCCGGTCCCGGTGCCCCCCGACGGCGGGAAGGTAACCTGCCAGCCCGAGGGACCGGGCGCTTGAGGCACGGACGACCGTACCCGGGGCAGTAGCTCAGTGGTCAGAGCACGGGACTCATAATCCCTTGGTCGTGGGTTCGATCCCCACCTGCCCCACCACCTGCCCCACCACCTGCCCCATCGGACAACCCGGGCTCCGAACTTCGACGGGACCGGACCGGCGGATCAGGCCGGCGGATCCGAGTCGTCGCGAGGAGGAACGGGCGGGTCATCCGACGCGGCGTCCGAGCCGAGTGCCGAATGGTCCGGTGCGTCGTCCTGCGGCGGGCCCGGCGGAGGAGGTGACGGCGGTGCGGCCGTGGCCTCGATCGGCCCGTACGACTGTGGCGCCTGATGGGGAGGCGCCTGGTGGGGAGGTGCCGGGGGTGCCGCATAGGACGGTGCCGGTGGCGCACCGTCCGGGGGTGCCTGGAACTGCGGGGCCGACGGGGTCGACCAGCTCTGCTCGGTCGGAGTCTGGCGGGGGTCGCCGGGAGCGGGGTACGCGGGCGCCGGGTACGCGACGGGCGGTGGTGCCACGGTGGGGAAGGGCGACGTGGGGGGAGGATAGGACTGCGGTGAGTGCGCCGGGGGCTGCTCGCCCGGCGGTTGGGCCGGCCACGCCTGAGGTGGATAGCCGCCCCCGCCCGGTGTCCCGGCATACGGCGGCGCTGGGTAGGCGGGGGGAGCCCCGTACGCGGGCGGCGGGGTGGACGGCCAGGCGGCAACCGGAGCCGCCGGTGCGCCCACCACGGCTCCGGCACCCACCAGGGCGGCCGGGTCGTGCGGACCGAACGCGGCGTAGGTGGGGGCCCCGGTCAGGTCGTCCGCCTCCGACGTGCCGCCGCCGTTGCGCTTCGGCTTGCGGAGCACCCAGATGAGGCCGATCGCGGCAACGGCGAGCGAGACCACGAGGACGGCCAGCGAGGCAAGGCCGCGCCGGTCAGCCAGTGTCTGACACTGGTGGACGAACGTCTCCCACTGGTGGTGCCCCGCGGTGTTGGTCGTGGACGGCTCGGGGCCGGCGCCGATGGAGCTGGGCTTGGCCAACGCCTCAAGGGCGGTCTCCGAGCCGGTACTCGGACCGCACGTCCCGCCGATGGCCGGTGCCGGCAGCGCGGTCAGCATGCCCGCGGCGGCATAGGCGACACCGAAGCAGCCGATGAACACGAACAGCAGGACGAGCAGGATGCGGACGGGCGACAGCTTCATCTGGTTTCCTTTCGGGCCTCCGCGATCGTAGTCAGCGGCACACCGCCGGCGGCCGCGGCCCGGCCGTCGGCACCGGTCCGCCCCGGGTGCCGGCCGTGCGGGGGGAGCGGGCTATCGTCGGACCCCGCAGGGCCCGGGCACCGCCTCGCCCCTCCGGCCCACGTGTCGACGACAGGAGAACCATGGACATCGAGGAGTTCTACAGCGCCGATGAGCGGCGCCGGCAGTCTGCCGAGGTCGAGTTCGGCAACAACTGGTTCGACACCAAGGGAAGCCGGTACGAGCTGAGCTGGATCGAGGACACCGGCGAGCTGTACGCCATGCTCG
>CAZULR010000145.1:0-6411 GCA_964621235.1 uncultured Acidimicrobiaceae bacterium | reverse complement strand
CGACCGGGGCCTCGGTCGGGCGTTACTTCCTGCAGGCCCTGATCGCGGCACAGCATGCGCACGCGGAGCGCGCAGAGGAGACGGACTGGCACCGCATCGCGTCCCTTTACGACGTTCTGTCCCGCACCGCGCCCGGACCGGTCGTTGAAGTCAACCGGGCCGTCGCTCACGGTCGGGCGTTCGGTGCCGACGCCGGTCTCGCCGTCCTGGGAGAGGTACGCGACGACGCGCTCGGCGAGTCACCGTTGGTGCCGAGCGTGCGTGGTGACCTGCTCGAGCGGGCTGGTCGGCACGATCAGGCAATGGCCGCGTTCACCGAGGCGGCAGCACGTTCGGCGAATGCGGGTGAACGTGCCCTGCTGGTGCGCCGGGCGGACGAGAACCGACCGCCTTCCTAAAGCTGCGCCTCCGCGCGGCGTGCAGGCTGAAATCGGAGTCTTTACGTGATGCCTACACGGCGCTACGGGACAGTCGAGGCTCCTGCCCGAGGACGTAGTTAGCGAGATTCTCCAGCGACGACATCAACCCTGCCGCATGGTCCTGTGCCGAGACTGCATCAGGGACGTTGTCGGCCGTGATCTCGACGAGAGTGCCCCCTTCTGCGTCGGTGACCTCCCACCGCATGGTCATCACTCCGCTGTAGTCGGGATCGTCAGACACAAAGTCCACCGAATACAGGACCCTCTCGTTGGGAACGAGGTCAATGAAGCATGCCTCGACCACATCAGTATCTGAGGTCGTCTTGCCCGGGGACGGAGAGTGATCGGGGTACTTCAAGACCATGCGATACGAACCCCCTGGACGGGGCTCGAACCGCTCGATTGTCCCGGTCATATCTCCCGGCGGAACCCAAACAGACAGAGCTTCTGGATCGACCAGAGCCGCGTAGACCTCGGAGATTGGGGCCGCGATCATACGAGAGGAAATATCTGTTCGAGGCACAGGCCAGATGATACGAGCACGAAGGTAGCCAGTTATCCTCACGCCCGAACATGCCGATCAGCCACTGTCGATAAGCGACCCGCTCCCGGTGTCTAGTGATACCTCGAAGGAGGCCGGGTCGATAACCTGCACGTCGTGGCACCGAATCAGATTGACCGCCTCGCTGACCACCTCGGAGCAATCGACGAGGTGGCCGGGTGGCACTTCGCGGAGTGGGGTGTCGGGCCAAAGGAAGAAGGTCTCGAACGAGGTCGGCGGCGACTCCGATCTTGGGCAACGGATGGTGGAATCCCTTGCGCCTACGTGGCCGTTGTCAGAGGCGAGGTATGCGGATCAGCTTCATTGGTCGATCACGACATGCCCTCTCCCCCGACGGGGACCCAGACCCTCAGGCCCTGGCTCTCGGGGGTCTACGTCAAACCGGAGCGCCGAAAGACTGGATTGGGTCCTGCGCTCGTCGGGGCCGTGGAAGCGGCTGCAGTGACCCTCAGGTACTCGCATCTGTACCTGTACACCGCTCCCGTCACGGCACGCAAGTTCTATTCCCCCCTCGGGTGGGATGTGATTCTCACTCCGTACTACGAGGGGAAGGAGGTCGCCGTCATGGTCAAGGCCGTGGGAGGTTCCGGCGAGCCCGTGTGATCGCCACTCTCGCGGTGTTCGGGGGCAGGGGTCAGCGATGCGCTGCAAAACCTTGAATGGACTCGGCAATCGATTCGATGTCTACAGGATTTGAGGTGTCAACCTCGACCAAGAGCGCAGTTGGCAAGTCGAGGGGAGTCGGAGGGTCCTTCGTCCACCGCTCGATGACCTGTTCACTCTGATGCTCAGCGAGATGGCCAGCATGCCTGTCTGGGTCTTCGATGCGGCTGCGGTATCGCTCCACGGCTAGATCGACTGGACATCTGCAGTAGACCTGGACGATTCGCCGATTCAGAGCCATTAGTTCAGGCTCAGCGACTCCTGGCTGGAAATGAGCTTCGAGAATCACTTGTGGACACTTGGCCGCCAAGGAGTACATGACAACGTGGCCCGCCCGGCCCAGTCGTTGAGACCACTTCAGATCACCGGTCCCGAGTGCGTCGAAAAGCGCTTCCTTGACGACATCCTTGGAGATGAGTGGCCAGCCCAGCTGGATGCTGAGTGCCGTCGCCAATGTCGTCTTCCCCGAGGCCGGGATGCCCGCGACGACGACCACCACGCCCTCATCCATCTCATAATCATGGCAGGTGGTTTAACTCACTTGGCTAGGAGTGCGCCCCCGCTCCGGGGATAGGGGGCAGGAGGTCGACGAGTCCGGCACTTGCGTCAGGGCTGGGGATTGTAGGTGGCGTCATAGAGCTGAGCCGTCAGCCGGAGGTGGCCCATGTGCTCACGTGCGTGCCCCAAGTTCCTGATTAGCCACGTCATACCCGGTCGGCGATCGTCGCTAGAGAGAGTCGGCAGTGCCATAGACCTCAGGGCTCGATCTTCCGTGAGCGTCGGTGCCAGGTCCTCTAGGAGGGAGTCGGCTTGACGAATTTGGTCAAGTAAGTCCGCTTGGCTCTGTCTGCCCATTTTGAACTCACCATCTCGATTGCGGCTTACGGGTACTCCAGCGACCGCTCGGACCGTTTCCACCTCTGAGCCGAGGGTGTGTGTGACGATTGTTGCTACCGAGTTCGCACCCGAACACGGGATCCAGTTCAACGACTCATCATCTCGGTTGGTGACCTCCAGGCGCAGCTCATTATGAAGCTCTTGAAACTGTGCGATCACCACCGGGATGGGATTTGCCTGATCCGACATCGAGGAGGTTGACATGGAGACATATCCAACCAGCAAATCCGATGCACCCCATCCCGGGGTTATGGGACGGTCTGAAACTCCGTCATCTGTCGAAGTGGAGTCGCCAGTCCATTCCCGCTTGCGCTACGATTTTGAGATCGGGCTTAGGGCAGAAGTCCAGGTTGGGGGCAACCATTCGTGGAACGGGCAACGACTCATCTACGCCGAGTTCGCGGCATAGCTTCGAAATCGCCAAAGATTGTCGTGGTGATGGCCGTCGCACTTGCCCTACAAGCGACATTCGTGCCCACCGCGGGCGCCGATGCATCGTCGGTAACAAGATGGACGCAAGTGACACCGGCCACCAATCCGCCTGGACGCGCAGATGCAGCCATGACTTACGACCCGGCCACGGGCAACGTGGTCCTTTTCAGTGGGGCCGGGGCCGGCCCGGCCGACACATGGATCTGGGATGGCACGACGTGGACTCAGCAGTTTCCGGCCACCAGTCCACCGGCACGTTACGGGGCCTCGATGGCGTACGACGCGGCAACGGGCAATGTGGTCCTATTTGGTGGATGCGACAAATCTCCCTTTGACCAATGCGGCGCATTCGACGACACCTGGACCTGGGACGGAGTCACCTGGACTCAGCAATTTCCGACCAGCTCGCCACCGCCTTCTTACTGGGCCTCGATGGCGTTCGATCCTGCGACTGACAACATGGTCCTCTACACCGCTCCTAACGGTACAGATTCGGTTAGCACCTGGACTTGGGACGGGTCGAACTGGACCGAACAATCGCCCGCTACCACCCCGCCCGCACGCGTTGTGGCGTCCATGGCTTACGACCCAGCGATCGGGGCTCTGGTCCTGTTTGGTGGACAGGGATACACCGGGGACCTCAATGACACCTGGACCTGGGACGGGTCGACTTGGACCGAACAAATGCCCTCGACAAGTCCGGCTGCGCGGGTAGATGCAGCCATGGCATTCGATCCTTCGATGGACGGCCTAGTTCTATTCGGCGGATACGGCCCCTTGGGGGACACGTGGACCTACGACGGATCGAACTGGGTGCAGCAATCACCGGTCTCGAGTCCCCCGGCGCGGGTTGGCGCCGCGATGAGCTACGACGCCGCCACGGGCAACCTCGTCCTATTCGGAGGATTGGACGCTAGCAATAGCTTCCGCAACGACACCTGGATTGACTCAGTGGCGCCGTTGATCACCCCGAACACGCCCACCATCTCCAATCTGCCCTCGTCCAGCTTGGCTTCTGATCCCTTCACAGCCGCCGTCGACACCAACGGGGACGGCCTGAAGTCGGTCACTTCGTCGACGCCCTCGGTGTGTGTTGTGTCAGGGCTTGCCGTTAGCTACGCGGGAGCTGGTACCTGCACCCTGACTGCTCATGTGAGCCAAGGTACCTACTACGCCGCCGCTGACGGCGCTCCCCAGAGCTTCTCGGTCAGCCTGGCCACGCCGACTACACCCTCCATCAGCAACCTGCCGTCTGTGGGATCTCGGGGCGGTTTCGATGCCAATGTGAGTACCACCAGCGACGGCGCAACGTCGGTCACATCGGAGACAACCTCTGTGTGTACGACGTCTGGTCTGATCGTGAGCTACGTGGCCAATGGTACGTGCACATTGATGGCGCACGTCGCGGAGAGCGGGCATTACGCCGCCGCCGATGGCGCCCCGCAATCCATGCCCGTCTACGTAGTTCCTTCTGTGATCAGTTTTTCACCCACACGCGGACCCGTAGGCACTGTGGTCACGATCAAGGGGGCAAATCTATCGGGCGCAACCAAGGTGACATTTAACGGGGTTAAGGGAACCATCGCTAGTGACTCCGCTGCCAAGCTCAAGGTGAAGGTGCCCGCAGGATCCACGACCGGAAAGATAAAGGTGGTAACTCCAGGAGGCCTGGTCAAGACCGTGACCTCATTCACGGTCACTTAGGCCCAACCCACTTCCAGCAAGGGTGCCCCACTCGTGCCTGGTTGAGACTTCGTGGCAGATGTTGCGGCTCGTCCGTAGCGTTCAGAGGCACCCGATATCTCCCCCCAGGGGGCACGCCCGCCCCCGGTAGGGGATGCCGGTACCCCTCACGCATGGTGTGCGGATTGGGGCTCGGTGCCCCACACCGCATACCCCATGCGCCCACCAGGCACGATGTGCGGGGTTGTCTCGCATGTGACCTGGGGAGTGGTGGTGCCCCCACATGGGAGGGGATGTGTGCCCGCATGGGTGGGGATGTGTGCCCGCATGGGTGGGGTGGTGCATGCGGCATGGGTGTGGGTCATGCGGCATGTGGTGGGGGGCGGGTGTGAGTGTCACGTAGGGACATAGGGCGAAAGCGCCCAGCTCGCCGGGCCGGCATGCCCCGACGAGCGCAGCGGGGGAATTTTGAGGCGGTTGAGGGCAACCGGGCCTCCTCGGCCCGCCGTGCCCGGCGGTTCGGGTGCGGCCTCCGCCGGGCCGCCGCGTCGCTTTTGGTCCGCCGTCGCGCGCCGGCCTTGCTCTCTCCAGCGCAATCGGTGGGCGCTACCGGACTCGAACCGATGACCTGCTGGTTGTAAGCCAGCTGCTCTAACCAACTGAGCTAAGCGCCCGACGGCCCCGACGCTAGTGCGCTGCGGCAGCGAGGAACTCCGCCAGGAGCACCGGTGTGCCCGCGGCGAACGGAGCCCGGCGGTCGGTGTGGGACAGGGTGACGAGGTCCCACCCCTGCGCCTCGCCGAGAGCGGCACCGGCCTCGGTGCACACCAGCATCCCCCCGAGGTAGTCCCAGCTGCCGAGCTTCGATCCACCGACCACGGCGTACCCGTCGAGCACACCCTCGGCGACCGCGCAGAGGTCGAGCGCGGCCGCGCCCAGACAGCGGTACTGGAGCCATCCGAGGTGGCGGGGCGGGTAGCCGCTGAATGCGACGATGGCCTCGTCCAGGCGCTCACATCCCGAGGGCCGGATCGCCACACCGTCCCTGCGGGCCCCGCCACCGCGCACCGCCTCGAAGCGGGTCCCGGTGGCCTGGTTGACCACGAGCGCGACCCGTGGCCCGTCGGCGTCGACCGCGCAGAGGCTGGTGGCGAACCACGGGATCCCTCGGGAGGCGTTGGTCGACCCGTCCACGGGGTCGATCACCACGACGAGGTCCGGGTCCGCGTCCCGCACGCCGGACTCCTCCGACAACACGCTGACGCCCGCCTCGTCCAGGACGGCCAGTCCTGCGGCATCGGCCGCCAGGTCGTGCCGGTACTGGTCGGCCCTGGTCCCGGCCAGACCCCAGTCGTCGAGATCGCCGAGCGCGTCGGCGATGGCGGTCGCCGTGGCGTGCAGTACCTCGAGCAGCGTGGCATCGTCCATGGGCCCGACGCTATCGGAGGTGCCCGAGGCCACTCCGAACCCGGTGCCGGGCGCCCGGCACACTTCGCGACTCGCCCCCGACCTGATCCGGGACACCGATCCGCCGGTCACCTCCCTGCGAGTTGGCCGATAGGCTCACGTCAGTGGCAGTCATCGATGTGGCCGGATACGTGGCCGACCTCAAGGACCATTCGGTCGATCATGGCTTCCACGTGCATGACGAGCGGCACTTCGTGGAGACCTACTCGCTCCGCCAGGTCTGGGAGGTGGAACTGCACCCCGAGGACGGCTGCGGCGGCCCGCTCGATCTGCACCTCGCCCTCGAGG
>CAZULR010000144.1:0-6415 GCA_964621235.1 uncultured Acidimicrobiaceae bacterium | reverse complement strand
GCGGCCAGCCGGCAGACGTTGAAGGTGCCGATCAGGTTGATCTCGATGACCTTGCGGTAGACGTCGAGATCATGGGCCGAGGAGTACTCGCCGTCCCGGCCGACGGTGCGGCCCGCCCAGCCGATCCCGGCGCAGTTCACCACGCTGAAGAGCGGCGCCTGGGCGACGGCCGCGTCCACGCTGGCGATGACGTCGTCCGTCGAGGTCACGTCCGTGCGGACGAACACCCCGCCGATCTCCTTGGCGAGGGCCTCGCCCGCCTCCGCGTTGAGGTCGGCGACGACGACCTTGGCGCCGCGCGTGGCCAGGAGCCTGGCCGTTGCCTCCCCGAGGCCCGAGGCCCCGCCCGTGACGATTGCTGAACTTCCGTTGATCTCCATGCGGTCAGATTACGGGAGCAACCGCCCCTGGCCCAAACCGGTGTCCGGTGGGGGACCCGAGGGGTCCTGGCGGGTGGCGGCGGCAAGGGCCAGGGCGTCGACGACATCGTTCATCCGGTCGCCCGAATGGCCCTTGACCCACTCGAACGTCACCGACCGCCCGGGGTCGAGGGCCAGGGCGAACAGGTCCTCCCACAGGTCCCGGTTGGCGACGGGCTTGCCCTGGGAGTTCTTCCACCCGCGCCGCTTCCACCCGTCGTGCCACCGCTGGCGGAAGCAGTTGACGACATAGGTGGAGTCGCTGACCACGTGGACCGGCCCCGACAGCGTCCCCAGCGCCCGGATGACCGCCAGGACCTCCATCCGCTGATTGGTCGTGTGGGGCTCACCCCCCGAGTCGGACGGCCCGCCGTCGACGGCCCACGCCCAACCTCCCGGTCCGGGGTTCCCGAGGCAGGAGCCGTCCGTGTAGACGATCGTCGGGGCCCCACCGGCCGAGGGGGGAGGTGCGTGCATCGGCACAGCATGCCCGCTCCCGCCCGTCGTCGGGCGCACCCAATCGGCTCCCCGGTGCCGCCACCCCACCGGGGTGGCTGACGTCGGATCCCCTCGGGCGCCGCCGGACGACCACGACGACGCCGGAGGGGGCGGTGGTGTTCCGGAGGCGGCGGGTGGGAACATGGGGGAGATGCTCTTCGATGGTGTGGCCCACCAACTCCCCGACGTCGATCCGGAGGAGACCGCGGAGTGGCTGGCCGCCTTCGACGACGTGGTCCGGGTCCACGGCCGGAACCGGGCCCGCTACCTCCTCATGCGGGTGCTCGAACAGGCCCGCCGGTCACAGGTGGACTTCCCTCCCACCGTGTCGACGCCCTACGTGAACTCGATCCCCTCGGACGCCGAGCCCGACTTCCCGGGGGACGAGGACCTGGAGCGGCGCATCCGCGCCTTCATCCGGTGGAACGCCGCCGTCATGGTGGTCCGGGCCAACATCCGCTCCGAGGCGATCGGCGGCCACCTCGCCACCTATGCGAGCTCGGCCGCCCTGTACGAGGTCGGCTTCAACCACTTCTTCCGGGGCAAGGACGGCGGCGGACCGGGCGACCAGGTGTACATCCAGGGACACGCCTCCCCCGGCATCTACGCCCGGGCCTTCGTCGAGGGTCGGCTGAGCGAGTCCCAGCTCGACAGCTTCCGGTTCGAGGTGGGTGGCGACGGGCTGTCGTCCTATCCCCATCCCCGCCTCATGCCCGACTTCTGGGAGTACCCCACCGTCTCGATGGGCCTCGGTCCGATCAATGCCATCGCCCAGGCCCATCTGGCCCGCTACCTGGCGGCCCGTGGCCTGGCCGACACCTCGGCCAGCCGCGTCTGGGCGTTCGTCGGCGACGGCGAGTTCGACGAGCCCGAGACCCTGGCCCTGTTGGGCATGGCCGGCCGCGAGCACCTCGACAACCTCACCATGGTCGTCAACTGCAACCTCCAGCGGCTCGACGGCCCGGTGCGCGGCAACGGCAAGGTCATCCAGGAGTTCGAGGCCACCCTGCGCGGCGCCGGCTGGAACGTCATCAAGGTCGTCTGGGGCAGGACGTGGGACGAGCTGCTCGCCCGCGACGTCGACGGTCTGCTGCTGGCCAGGATGAACGAGACGGTCGACGGCGAATTCCAGAAGTACGCCACCGAGTCGGGCGCCTACATCCGCGAGCACTTCTTCGGGCCCGACCCGCGCCTGACCGCCATGGTCGAGCACCTGAGCGACGCCGAGCTCCAGAACCTGCCCCGCGGCGGCCACGACTACCGGAAGCTCTACGCCGCCTACCGGGCGGCCACCGAGCACGTCGGTGCACCCACGGCCATCCTGGCCAAGACCGTCAAGGGGTGGACGCTCGGCCCCGAGATCGAGGCCCGTAACGCCACCCACCAGATCAAGAAGATGTCCAAGGGCCAGCTGCGCGCCCTGCGCGACCGGCTGAGCCTCCACGAGGAGATCGACGAGTCGGACCTCGATGCCGACGTCCCCCCGTACTACCGGCCCGACCCCGACTCCCCCGCCGGGCGATACCTGGCGGAGCGTCGGCGCGCCCTCGGCGGACCCCTCCCCTCACGGGTCGTGCGGGCGCGGCCGCTGCCCTCCCCCGAGCCCGCCACCTTCGCCGATCTGCTCGGAGGCTCGGGGCGACAGGAGGTCTCGACCACGATGGCCTTCGCCCGCCTGCTGCGGTCCCTGACCCGGGACCCGGGCGTGGGAGGCCGGGTCGTGCCCATCGTCTCCGACGAGGCCCGCACCTTCGGCCTCGAGTCGCTCATCAGCGAGGTCCAGATCTACGCGCCGGACGGCCAGCGCTACACGCCGGTCGATGCCGACCTGGCCCTCCACTACGCGGAGGGGCCCGCAGGTCAGGTGCTCCAGGAGGGGATCACCGAGGCCGGGGCGACCGCTACGTTCACGGCGGCCGCCACCTCGTACGCCACCTGGGGCGAGGCGCTGATCCCCTGCTACCTGCTCTACTCGATGTTCGGCTTCCAACGGGTGGGCGACCTGCTGTGGGCCCTCGGCGACAGCCGCGGCCGCGGCTTCCTCCTCGGCTGCACCGCCGGTCGGACCACGCTCAACGGCGAGGGACTCCAGCACCAGGACGGGCACTCGCTCCTGCTCGCCTCGACGTACCCGTCGGTCCAGGCCTACGACCCGGCGTTCGCCCACGAGGTGGCGACGATCGTCGAGGACGGGATCCGGCGCATGACCGGGCCGGATGCCGAGGACCGCTTCTGGTATCTGACGCTCTACAACGAGAACTACGTGATGCCACCGCTGCCGGCCGATCCGGCCGATGCCGAGCGGGTCCGGGCGGGCACCGTGGCCGGCATGTACCGCTTCGCCGACGTCCCGGACGAGACGCCGGCGACGGCCCCTCGGGCGACGGTGCTGTTCAGCGGGCCGGCGTGGCGCGCCGCCCTCGAGGCCCGACGGCTCCTGGCCGAAGACTGGGGCGTGGGGGCCGAGGCCTGGTCCGTCACGTCCTACAAGGCACTGCGCGAACAGGCCCTCAGTGTCGACCGCCACAACCGCCTCCACCCCGAGGAGACCCCCGAGGTGCCCGTCGTGACGTCGGCCCTGTCCGGATCGACCGGGCCCGTGGTGGCCGTCACCGACTTCATGCGGGCCGTGCCCGACCAGGTCGCTCGGTGGGTTCCCCGACCGTTCGCGTCGCTCGGGACGGACGGGTTCGGGCGCTCCGACACCCGGGAGGTGCTGCGTCGGTTCTTCGAGGTGGACGCCGCCCACGTGGTGGTGGCCGTCCTGGAGGGCCTGGCGGCCGACGGCACCGTTCCGGCCGGAGCGGTCTCGGCGGCCATCGGCCGGTACGGGATCGATGCCACATCCCCCGATCCGTGGTCGGCCTGACCCTCGTCACGGGGGAATGCGTCGGGCCGGACGCACCCGGGCGGAGGCCGGCGACGTGCCGGGTAGCCTTGGCGTGTGCTCTGGCTCACCGGTGACACCGATGCGGACGCACTGCTGTCGTCCGAACCACTCGCCCTCCTCATCGGCATGGTCCTCGACCAGCAGATTCCGATGGAGCGTGCCTTCAAGGCCCCGTTCGACCTGAAGGAGCGCCTGGGCGGCACCCTCGACGCGGCGAGTATCGCCGCGATGCCCTCCGACGACCTGGTGACCGTCTTTGCCGAGAAGCCGGCCCTCCACCGCTTCCCCCGGTCCATGGCCGGCCGTGTCCAGGACGTCTGCGCGGCGGTGGTCGACACCTACGGGGGTGAGGCGTCCGCCATCTGGACGACGGCCTCGGACGGCAAGGAACTGCTGGCCCACGTGAAGGCGCTGCCCGGATTCGGCGACCAGAAGGCCCGGATCTTCATCGCTCTGCTCGGCAAGCAGGTGGGCGTCCGTCCGCCGGGGTGGGACGAGGCGGCCGGCGCCTACGGCGAGTCCGGCTCCTTCCGCTCCGTGGCCGACATCGACTCACCCGAGGCCCTGGCCAAGGTACGCCAGTTCAAGCAGCAGATGAAGGCCCGGGCCCGGGCCAAGCTCCCCAACGCCGGGTGACCGGCGGCCCGGCCGGGGACCGCTGGGGCCTGTCCCAGCGACACCTGTACCTCTGCACCCCGGATCGGCCGGACCTCGAGGCCTTCGTCGGTCGCTGCGTCGACGGCGGCGTCGATGTGGTCCAACTGCGTGACAAGCAGCTCAGCGACGCCGACCTCCTGGCCCGGGCGGGGCTCGTGCGACGTGTCTGCGCCGCCGCCGGGGTGCCGTTCGTGCTCAACGACCGTCCGGACCTGGCCGCGGAGGCGGGGGCCGACGGGGTCCACGTCGGACAGGACGATGTTGCGGCGTCCGAGGCACGCCGGCTGCTGGGCGACGACGTCCTGATCGGCCTGTCCACCCATGCCTCGACGGAACTCGACGCGGCACTGGGGAGCGGACCCGGTGGCACGCTCGGCCCGGCTCCGGTCGACTACCTGTCGGCCGGCCCCGTGGTGGCCACACCGACCAAGCCGGGACGCCCTGGCACCGGGCTCGGGTACCTCGCCGAGGCGGTGCGGCGGTCGCCCTGGCCGGTGTGGGTCACCGGCGGGGTGCAGCCGGACAACGTGGGCGCCCTGATCACGGCCGGTGCCCGCCACTTCGTGGTGGTCCGCTGGCTGGTCGACTCGGACGACCCCACGGCGGCCACCCGGTCGCTGCGGCGTCGGATCGACGAGCGCCTGGCCGACGGCGACCGCTGAGCGCCAAGCCGACCCCGGCGGCTTCGTGCCCGCCGGGTCCGAGGACGGTTCCCCGGGCACGACCGGACGGATCAGCCCTGCGTGGGGGCCTTGGTCGTGGTCTTGTAGCCCTGGGGCAGCTCGACGGCCGGGGACGAACCGACGTTCGAGATGTCGAGGTTGATCGTGCCCCCCGGCGTGCTGGCGTTGAACACCGAGACGTAGTTGCCGTTGACCGTGTAGGTGAGGGTCTCCTTCTGGCTGCCCTGGGTCAGGACGACCGTGGTGACCGAGCCGTTCCGCGTCGACTTCCCCTTGTCGTAGTAGGGCAGGTACGTGTGCGCCGGGTCGACCGCCTGGGCACCGGTCGTCTGCTGGGTGTAGAAGGTCGTGGGCATCGGGGCGGAGGCCGACTGGCTCACCGCGATGTACTCGGTGGTCCCGATGATGAAGAGGTAGGTCTTGCGACCTGCGCTCAGGAGCCAGCCACCGAGACGGTCGGGCGACTGGTACACGAGGTGGGCCGACTGGTTCCCCTGAGGCGTCTTCTCGACCAGGTCCTCGGTGTAGTTGCTGGCGCCGAGCGTGTTCTTCACGGCCTGGCTGATCGCCGTACCGCTCTGCGACTGGACGGCGCCGACGGCGGCGCCGCCCACGCCGACCAGGGTCAGGATGCCGAGTAGGAGAAACGCCAGGTACTTCCGCATGTCACTCGCTTCCGGGAGGGTGGGTGGGGACGGGCACGTCCACCGTGCGGCCCCGTACTCGGACCACGGTAGTCAAGGTCGGCGCCGGAGCGGTGCCGCTCAGATGCCGATGCGCTGGGCCAGGAGCTCCCGGTGGTAGGACGGGTCGCCCAGCATGAGCTCCGACGACTTGGCCCGCTTGAAGTACAAGTGGGCCGGGTGCTCCCAGGTGAAGCCGATGCCACCGTGGATCTGGATCGTCTCGGCGGCGGCGTGGAAGTACGCCTCCGAGCAGTACGACTTCGCCAGGCTGGCCACGACCGGCAGCTCGTCGGAGTCCTCGGCGGCGGCCCATCCGGCGTAGTACGCGGCCGACTTGGCCGACTCGACCTCGAGCAGCATGTCGGCGCACTTGTGCTTGATGGCCTGGAAGCTGCCGATCGGACGGCCGAACTGGATCCGGGTCTTGGCGTACTCGACCGAGCTCTCCAGACAGCGCTGGGCGCCACCGACCTGCTCGGCCGCCAGGGCCACGGCGGCGAGATCCAGGGTCTTGGACAGGCCGGCCTCGGCGCCGCCGTCGGTCCCGATGAGCCACGCCGGCGTGTCGGCGAACTCGAGCCG
>CAZULR010000143.1:0-6452 GCA_964621235.1 uncultured Acidimicrobiaceae bacterium | reverse complement strand
TGTTCCCCGTGTCGGGCGCCGAGCAGTTCATGGCCTCCGAGGCCAGGTGGCTGCGACCGGCCAGCTCGGCCAGGTAGGCGTAGTCCAGGTTCGGGACGGGGTCCGGAGTCCACGGAGTCACGTGGGGCATGAACAGGTTCCAGAGCCCCCGCTCCTTGGCCTCCGTCTTCAGGTCCTCCAGGACCTGGGGATGGGAGTGCGGGTCGCCCGAGGCCGTCATCTGCTCCTCGTAGACCTCTTCGGCCGGGATGACCTCGGAGTCGAGGAAGTCGGTCACCCGCTTCCGGAGGTCGACTCCTCGGGGGCTCGGCTCGAAACTCATGGTCCACTCCTCTGTCCGACGTCGTCGCACGGCACGACCGCCGCCACCCGAGGGTAGCCAACTCCGGAGACCGGCCGGGACGCCCATACCTCGTCGCCCGTCCCACCTCATCAGCCGGACTTCCTCACCCTCGGTGGGAATTTTGTCGCCGTGGGTGCGGATCCACCGGAATCCTCAGGGCCTTTGGACCATTCCGGGCGTCCCGCCATCAAGTTGCCGGCCGATCCGTCGACAACCGAAATCACAGGAGGACGAGCACGCGCCGCGCACCTCGACGGTAGTTCAGCGCCTTGCCGATCTCCCCGACGCACCGGACGACCACATCGGTCGCCGGGAGGCTCCTGTCCGTACCGGCTCCCGTCCGGGGGTCGTTCGAGGTGACCCACCTGGCGCTGTGATCGGTCGGATTCCGGCCAACCCTCCAGACGGCACGGCGGGCTACCCCGTATCGAGCACACAATCGTCAGGAGATGGACATGATGCGAATCACCCACACGAAGAAGGTCGGCGCGGTGGCGGTCACTGCGGTCCTCGCCCTCGGCGGCGGCGGCATCGCCTTCGCCTACTTCACCTCCGGGGGAACGGGCACGGGCTCCGCCCAGGTCGGTTCGTCACCTCCCGATGCGTTCAACATCACGTCGACCGGTCCGACCACGAGTCTGCTCCCGGGCAACGGGGCGCAGCCGTTCGTCGTAGAGGTGGCGAACGCCACGGGCCAGGACGCCTACGTGTCGACGGTGTTCCTGTCCGTCGCCACCTTTGGCGAGTCCGGTGACGCGGCGACGGCGGCCGGGGGCGACATCTCCGGGTGCAGTGCCAGCTGGTTCGCGGTGACGCCGTCAGTGACCTTCGACGAAGTCGTCCCGGCGGGCAGCGACGTGACCTCAGCCGGGCTCGGCAGTGCGGCGCCGACCATCGAGATGCCGGAGTCAGCCTCTGATCAGGATCCCTGCCAGGGCGCATCGGTCGGGATCACCCTCTCCACCACCGGTCCGTAGGTCCAGGCCATGACCCCTGCGACATCTCGACAGCACCCGGGACGACGGACCATGGCGCGGGTCGCCCGTCGCTGGGTAACCCTCCTCCTGTGCGCACTGGTGCTCCTCGTCGCAATGGGCACTGCGGAATTGGCAGCCGACGCGCGCTCCCCCCGGCCCGTAGCGACGCTGCTCGACGGTCCCGTCGCCCCCGTCGGCTACTGGCTGGTGGCCGCCGACGGAGGGGTCTTCGCCTACGGCGACGCACCGTTCCTCGGGTCGATGGGCGCCAGCGCCCTCAACCGTCCGGTCGTCGGCATGGCCGCCACGGCTGATGGCCGGGGCTACTGGCTGGTGGCCGCCGACGGCGGGGTGTTCTCCTTCGGCGACGCCACCTTCTTCGGCTCGACCGGCGCGATGACCCTCCACTCCCCCGTCATCGCCATGGCGGCGTCCCCGGACGGCGGGGGCTACTGGCTCGTGGCCGCCGACGGCGGCGTCTTCGCCTTCGGCGACGCCGCCTTCTTCGGGTCGACCGGGGACAGGACGCTCAACTCCCCGGTCGTCGACATCACCGCCACGCCGACCGGCGGCGGGTACTGGCTGGCCGGCTCCGACGGCGGGGTGTTCTCCTTCGGCGACGCCACCTTCCAGGGGTCGGCCGCCGGCACCCCGCTGGCGCGCCCGGTCGGGACGATCGACGCCACGTCGCACGGCAGCGGCTACTGGCTGGCGGCGTCCGACGGAGGCGTCTTCAACTATGGCGACGCGGGGTTCCACGGCTCCGCCGTCGGGCTGTCCACCGGCGGGCCGGTGGTCGACCTCCAGTCGACGCCCTCCGACGGGGGCTACTGGATGGCTGCGGCCGACGGCGGGGTGTTCGCCTTCGGCGACGCCCCGTTCTTCGGATCGGCCGGGGACGTGGCCCTGCAGCGGCCCGTCGTGGGAATGGCCGTTGACGACCGGCCCACGGTGCCCGACCACACTTTCACCGTCACCGGCGACGTCAGTGCCCCGCTCACGCCGGGTCGCCGGCAACCGATCGACCTCACGATCACCAATCCAAACCCCGTGCCGATCACCATCGTCTCCAACCGGACGACCGTGGTCACGGACACCACGTCGTGCCCGCCGTCCGAATTCGCCGTGACCCAGGGGTTCACCCGACCGGTCACCATCCCGGCGTCCGTCATGGCCAGCCTCTCCGAACTCGGGGTCGACCGGTCGGACTGGCCGGCGCTCGCCATGCCCGACAACGGCGTCGACCAGGATGCCTGCCAGGGCCGGCACGTCCTCCTCCGGTACCAGGCCGAGGCCGTGGGATGAGCCGCCATTCGGTCCTCGCCTCCTTCGTCGCCGTGGTGGGCGTCGTCCCCACGCTGCTCGTCGTCGGAGCGACCCCTGCGTCAGCCTTCGTCACCTCCTCCGGATCCGGATCGGGATCGATCCAGGTCGGGTCGCTCGACGCCCCGACTGGCGTGGATGTCACCCCCGTCGGCTCAGATGCGGACGTCGTCTGGTCCCCGGTTCCGGCACCCGGTGTCGGTACCGTCGGGTACGTCGTCACCAGGACGGCCGTGTCGGACGGGACCGTCGTCGACGTCTGCGGATCACCCACGGCGCCGCTGGCCCCCACCCCGACGTCGTGCACCGACGGCGCCGTTCCGGACGGCACCTACACCTATTCGGTGACGGCGCTCTACGCCTCGTGGACCTCCACGGGGACGCCCAGTGACCCGGTCGAGGTCGGGGGCACCACCACCACGACCGAGCTCGATCCCTCGACCGCCACCGCCACCTCCGGTGCCGAGGACGACGTCACCTTCGCCGTGGCCGTCAGTACCGGTGCGACCACGGCGTCCACCGGCACGGTCGAGGTGACCGCGGGCCCAGTCGACCTGTGCACGGTCTCCCTCCCCGACACGTCGTGCTCGCCCGATCCGGACGCCCTCGACCCGTCGGACACGCCGTACCCGGTGGTCGCCACGTACAGCGGGAGCGGGGGTCTCGGCGGATCCGTCTCGTCCCCCGAGGACCTCACCGTGTACGACGCCCTGGTCGTCACCACGACCTCGCTGGCCCCCGGTCGGGCGGGCGAGACGGGCTACCGCCAGCAGCTGGCGGCGACGGGGGGCATGCCCGATCTCACGTGGTCGAACAGCGGCCCAGGATTGCCATCCGGGTTGACCCTCGACCCCGCCACCGGGGTTATCGCCGGCGTCCTGGAGCCGGGACAGCCGTCCACCGACCTCCTCCTGAGCGTGGTCGACGGCAACGGCGCGGTCGCCTCGGTGTCCCTCACCCTGACCGTGACCGACCCGCTGATCCAGCAGGTCTCGGGGCACACCGGATCCGACGCCTCGACCCTCGCCCTCACCCTGCTCCGACCGGTGGCCGTCGGCGACGCCCTGGTGCTCTCGATCGACCAGGCGTGCGTGAAGGGCGCCGGCGGTGCCGTCGACTCCCACGTGACGGGCGTGTCGGGGGCCTCGGTCACCTGGACCCGGGCCACGGCCACGGGGTGCGGCGCCGACGGTGACGCCGAGCTCTGGTGCGGCCTCGGTGCCTCGGGCGCCGCTTCAGGGGCGAAGGTCACCGTCATGTTGGCCGCCTCGGCTCCCGTGCAGTTCGCCAACGTGTCCGAGTTCAGCGGCGTGGGCGCCCGGGACACCGGGACGGCGGCCACGACCGGTGCCACCGGAACGACGGCGTCCACCGGGCCGGGCAGCGTGTCGCCGACCACTGCGGGTGAGCTCGTCGTGTCGGCCACCTTCGTCACCCGTGCGACCCCCCACGACCTGTCCGCTCTCGTCGGGCCGTTCGTTCCCCTGAACCTGGTCACGCCGTACCAGGGTCTCGGCGTCTACGCCATCGACGGCACCACGGCCCCGCTCGTGCCGACGTACACCCAGACCACGGCCGGCGTGCCCACGGCTGGACCCTGGTCCTCGGTGGCCACGGCCTTCGCGTTCTCCTCGTAGCGCCGCGCCGGGCTGCGCACCGGGGCGCGGCCGCGACCGAGCGGGCCGTGCGGACCGTGCGGGCCGTGCGGACCGTGCGGACCGTGCGGGCCGTGCGGACCGTCGACGACCATTTTCCGGCGATCGCGGGCCGGGGTGGAAGGTTCCGGCCAGTGGCGCGATCCTGGAGTCAGGTGGGACGCCGGTTGGCCCCCGCCGAGTCCGGAGGAGGCAGGCATGCGACACAGGACCGCAGTGCTCGTAGTGGGACTGGCCGTTTCCGCACTGGCCCTCGTGTCCACGGGGGCGTCGAGCGGTGCGGCTGCGTCGACGACACCACCCGTGGTCAAGAAGGTCGTCCTCACCGTCTCGAGCAGCGGCTCGACCGTGCTCGCCACCAAGGGGGAGCTCGTGGTGGTCAAGCTCTCGGGCCACCACCTCACCTGGTCGGTAGCCGAGGCGCAGCAGACCACGCCGGTGCTGGCGCTCGTGTCCGAGGGGACGACCGGCGCCGGCGGCTCCACGACGGTGTTCCGTGTCGTCAACTACGGCACGGCGGGACTGACCGCCACCGGAACCCCGATCTGCGGCAGCGTGGGCGGATGCCCGCAGTTCGTCCTCCTGTGGCACGCCACCGTGGTCGTCCCGGTCGTCGACCCACCGTCGGCGGCCTCCGCCTGAGGCGCACCCGGCCGGTCGGGACCCGGGAAAGGGCGGGACAGCCGGGAAGGTGTGCGTGACGACGGGTCATGCCCGCGCGAACGGGAAGGGGCGCATGCCAGGGGCGAGATCGGCCTCAGGTGCGGTCCTCCCGGACCGGGAGACGAAGAAACGCCCCGAACCGAGGGTTCGGGGCGTTTCCCCCGTCCTGGAACAGGACACCAGAGCGGACGACGGGATTCGAACCCGCGACCCCAACCTTGGCAAGGTTGTGCTCTACCAGCTGAGCCACGTCCGCGTAGGCGGTTTACTCTAGCAGTTGGGACACCAGATCCGGAATGGCGCCCGGCTCACCGAACCTGTGCCATCCTGCCCGGGTGGCGCTGCTTCCCGACGTCATCCCGGCCGAGTCGATCGAGCTGCGGCGATGGCACCCGGACTACGCCGGGCGCCTGTGCGCCGCCGTGACCGCCAGCCTGGAGGAGTTGCGGCCCTGGATGCCGTGGGCCCAGGAGTCGCCGACCGTCGACGCCCTGGCCACCGTCCTCGCCGAGGGGGACGCCGGGTTCGAGGCCGGCACGGAGTGGCAGTTCGTGATGGTCCTGCCCGACGACGAGCAGGTCGTCGGGGCGGCCGGCCTCCACCATCGCCACGGACCGGCCACGGTCGAGATCGGCTATTGGGTGCGTTCCGACACCACCCACCACGGCTACGCCACCATGGCGTCGCGGGCGCTCACGTCCGCCGCCTTCGCCCATCTCGACGACGTCGACGAGGTGGAGATCAGGATGGATCTCGGCAACCGGGGGAGTGCCGCGGTCCCACCCAGGCTCGGCTTCCGCCACACCGGCGACGTCGTCCAGGAGGTCCAGGCGCCGGGCCAGTGCGGGCGGTGGATGGTCTGGGTCATGGCCCGGTCCGACTGGGACCCGTCGGGCCGGACGACGCGCACGCCATAGCCGGACACGTCGCCTGGGGCGAGGTCCGGCTCAGGCCGTGACCTCGGCGTGCCACCAGGGCACCGGGCGGTCCCGACGGTCGGCCTCGACCACGAGCTCGTCCAGGGACTGCGCCATCGCGCCGGCCAGGACCGCCACGTCCGGGACGAGGTCCCAGCACGCCTGCACGCCCACGTGCACGGTGTCCAGGTACGAGAACACCGTGACGTTGACGCCGACGCCCTCCATGATCGGGCCCAGCGGATGGAGCGACTCCATCCTGGCCCCGGCCAGGTAGACCGGGATGTCCGGGCCGGGGACGTTGGACACCACCAGGTTGAACGGTGGGGCCACGTGGTCGAAGAGGCGCAGGTTCGTCACCAGGCGGGACAGGCGGGTGGCGACCGCGGGGAACGCCGCCTCGGCCCACGAGGCGAACACGTCGGGATCGACGTCGGTGTTCTGCTGCTTGGCCGCCCGCACGCCGTCGCGGATGTGCCGGAGACGGGTCGCCGGGTCGGCCACGCCGGTGGCCAGTGTCACGAGCATGCCCGACACCCGGTTGCCCAGGGCCCCCTGCTCGGCCGCCGTCCGC
>CAZULR010000142.1:0-6533 GCA_964621235.1 uncultured Acidimicrobiaceae bacterium | reverse complement strand
CGTCGATGAGGGCGATCACGCACAGCCACTTGTACTTGGCCCCGACGTTCCACCCACCGGCCTTGAACTTCTCGCCGAGGCGCCAGCGGTGCCAGATCGGGATGGCGAAGCACCAGTAGAGGCCGATGACGCCGATCGACACCACGGCGTAGAAGGCGATCGGCACCGGGGCGCCGGCGATGTCGACCGGGATCAGGGCCGGCGAGGTCAGGATGATGCCGATCACTGCGGTCAGGATGACACCGGCCACCGGCACGCGCCGGCCGCTCAGCCGCGACCAGTGCTTGTGGCCCGGGACGGCGCCGTCCCGGCTGAAGGCGAAGAGCATGCGGGAGCAGCTGGTCATGCACGCCATGGTGCAGAAGAACTGCCCCAGCGTCGAGATCAGCAGCACCGTCGCACCCCACCGGGACGTGAGGGCCTGGGCGAAGATCGTGGCCACGCCACCACCGGCCGCCGTCACCTTCGCCTCGTCCTGGACGGCGAAGAGGAAGGCCAGGAGGAGGACCCAGCCACCGATGGCCGAGTAGAAGATCGACCGCCACATGCCCTTGGCCGCAGTGTCGGCGGCCGAGTGCGTCTCCTCCGACAGGTGCGCCGAGGCGTCGTAGCCGGTGATCGTGTACTGGGTCAGCAGGCCCCCGATCGGCAGCACCACGATCAGGAACCCGAACCCGCTCGACTTGCCACCGAAGAAGCCGGTGTTGTTCACCGTCGAGGTGAACACCATTGAGGCGCTGGCGTGGTGGGCGGGCACGAGCACCAGGATCAGGATGACGGCGGCGGCACCGAACACGTGCCACCAGACCGAGACGTTGTTGACCATGGCCAGCAGGTGGCTCGAGAAGATATTGACGACGGCGGCGATGACCAGGATGGCGATGAAGAACAGGAAGATCGTGTTGAGGCTGCCGGAATGCCAACTCGTCGTGAAGAAGCCCAGCGTGAGATCGAGGAAGGTGGCGCAGCCGTAGGCCACCGAGGCCACGATAGCCAGCAGACCGATCAGGTTGAGCCAGCCGGTGTAGTACCCGGCCTTCGGTCCCCCCAGCTTGGACGCCCACCAGTAGATGCCACCCGACGTCGGGTAGGCAGACACCAACTCGGCCAGGCAGAGTCCGATGCACAGGATGAGGGCGGCGAGGATCGGCCAGCCCCAGGCGATGGCGGCCGGGCCGCCACCGTTCCAGCCGCTGGAGAAGGTGGTGAAACAACCGGCCAGGATGGAGATGATCGAGAACGAGATGGCGAAGTTGGAGAACCCGGACCAGGAGCGGTTGAGCTCCTGCTTGTACCCGAGCTCGGCGAGCATCTCCTCGTCGGTTCGTGCCCCTAGGTGCTCGGGCTCGATCTCAAGTGGCTCAATTCCCTCGGGCACTGGCGTCCTCTTTCTCGTCGTTGCACTCGGACGGTGACGTCGAACTGCAGTCGCAGACCCTTTGTGATTAGCGGCAACGTAACACCCGCTACCTGATGTGTCTAGAGTATTTGTCCCGCCCGGACCGACCCCGGCGACGGTCCGGACTCCGACGTTCCGGCCGGTACGCGGGCGACCCGGAGCGCTCCCGGAATGCGTCGCCCCCGGGCCCGACGGGGCGCTCCGCGCCCCGGTAACGTCGTGCCGCACCGCCGCCGACGGGCGTGGTGGGCGCAGGGGGATCCATGGCACTGGACATCGGGCACCGGGAGTTCGAACGGGAGGTCCGGGTGGCGCGCGGCGAGGGCCGGCCGACCCCCCGGGTGGCCATCGTCGGCGGTGGGCTCTCCGGGCTCGCCACCGCCATCCAGCTGGTCCGCTCGGGCGTCCGGACCTTCACGGTCCTCGAGCAGTCCGACGGCGTCGGCGGCACGTGGCGCGACAACGTCTATCCGGGCGCGGCCTGCGACGTCCCCTCCCACCTCTACTCCTTCTCGTTCGCGCCCAAGACCGACTGGTCCCGTCGCTTCGCCGAACAGCCCGAGATCCTCGACTACGCCGAGGACCTGGTGGCCCGCTTCGGCCTGGCGCCCCACCTCCGCACCGGCACCACGGTCACCGCGGCCACCTTCGACGAGACCACCGCCACGTGGCGGCTCGACCTCGACGGCGGCTCGGGGTCCGAGACCCTCGAGGCCGACACCGTCGTCTTCGCCTGCGGCCAGCTCAACCGGCCCCATGTACCGGAGATCGAGGGCGTGGAGAGCTTCGCGGGGCCCTCGTGGCACTCGGCCCGCTGGGACCACTCGGTCGACCTCGACGGCCAGCGGGTGGCCGTCGTCGGGACCGGGGCGAGCGCCATCCAGTTCGTGCCCCCGGTGGCGGCCGCAGCCGCGTCCACCACCGTGTTCCAGCGCAGCCCCAGCTACGTCGGTCCGAAGAAGGACCACCCGTACGCACCGGCCACCCGACGGGCGTTGCGCCGCATCGGGCCGCTCCGCACCGCCTACCGCTGGTGGATCTACTGGTCCCTCGAGTTGCGCTGGTTCACGTTCCGCCGGGGCAGCTGGGCGGGCCGCCAGGTCCAGGAGGTGTTCCGGAAAGGTATCAGGAACGACGTCGTCAACGACCGGCTGCCCGAGCACGCCGTGGTCCCCGACTACCCCATCGGGTGCAAACGGATCCTCATCTCCAACGACTGGTACCCCGCACTACTGCGCCCCGACGTCACGGTGGTCGACTCCCCCGTGACCCGAATCGAGGCCGATGCCGTGGTGACCGTGGACGGCATCCGACACCCGGCGGACGTGCTCGTCTGGGGCACGGGGTTCGTGACGACGGCCTTCCTGTCCCACATCCCCGTGACCGGCGTCGGGGGTCGGACGCTCGCCGACGCCTGGTCGGACGGCGCCCACGCCTATCTCGGCACCGCCGTCGCCGGCTTCCCGAACTGCTACGTGCTCTACGGCCCCAACACCAACCTCGGCCACAACTCCATCCTCTTCATGGTGGAACGCCAGCTGAACCTCATTCTGCAGGCACTGGCCGCCCAGACCCGGTCCGCGACCGGCACGGCCGGCGCCGCGGTGGCGATCCGTCCCGACGCCTACGCGCGGGACGACCGGCACACCCAGCGACTGCTGGGCCGGACGGCCTGGGCCGCGGACTGCACCAGCTGGTACAAGGACGCCGCCGGCCGGATCACCAACAACTGGCCCACCTGGACCGTCAAGTACTGGCGCGACACGCTGCGCCTGCGCACCGGCGACTTCGAGGTGACCCCGCCGGTGTCCGGGCAACCGTCGCCCTGACGCGACGCCGCTGTTGAACTGGGCGTTCATCGCCCTTCCACCAATCGCGTGGCCCGCTTCGGTAGCGTGACGCGCCATGACTTCCCACGGTCCAGAGGATCCCGGGGGCGTTCCTGCCCGGGCCCGGACCCGACGTCCGGACGGCTCGCCGGGCCAGCCCACGTTCGACGAGCGGGGTCTGCGCTCACTGGGTGACGAGGTGGCGCGGTCCGGTGGACGGAGCCGCCGACGGTCCGGCCACCGCCGGCTCTGGTGGGCACTCGGCGCACTCGGCTCCCTGCTGGTACTCGTGGTCGCCGGCGCGGCCGGCTACGCCTGGTACCTCAACGGCGAGATCCACCGCCTCGACGTGAAGGGCCTCGTGGACGTCCCAATCACCGGCGCCGACGCCGGGACCGAGAACATCCTCCTGGTGGGGTCGACCGACCGCTGCGCCCTCAAGGTCCAGAACGCCGCCTACGGCCTGTGCTCGAACGGTGTGACCGGCGTCAACAGCGACGTCGTGATGATCCTCCACCTCGATCCCTCGAAGCGCAGCCTGTCCATCCTGTCCATCCCCCGCGACCTGTTCGTCCCCAACGCACGGGCCGAGGGCGCCAACAAGATCGACGCCGCATTGTACGAGGGCCCCAGTCAGCTGGTGTCCGCCATCAACGAGAATCTCGGCATCCCGATCCAGCACTACGTGGTGCTGAACTTCGACACCTTCGCCAACGTGGTCGACGACCTGGGTGGGGTGAAGATGTACTTCCCGGAGCCGGTGTTCGACGCCTACTCCGGACTCCAGGTCTTCACCCCGGGCTGCGTGAAGCTCGACGGACTCCACGCCCTCCAGGTCGTCCGGGCCCGCCACCTCCAGTACAAGTCGGCCGGCACCACGACCCCCGACCCGAACTACTGGCCCTTCGAGAATCAGAGTGACCTGGCCCGCATCCGCCGCGACCACGAATTCCTCCGCGTGCTGGCCGCCGCCGTGTCGAAGAACGGCCTGTCCGATCCGCTCACCGACGAGCGACTCATCAGCTCGGTCGCCCCGCAGCTCCAGGTGGACAGGCAGTTCTCCACCTCGGACATGGTCAACATGGTCCTCGACTTCCACGGGGTCGACGCCAACGCTGCGCCCCAGTTGACGCTCCCGGTCGAGGTCGACCAGTTCGGCTCCTACGTCTACAAGGGTGGCTCCTACGGCGACATCGAGTTCCCCTCGAGCGTCCCGGACAACCTGGTGATCCAGAAGTTCCTCGGCATCGGGCCCACGACCGACACCATGACCGGGCTCCCCCTTCCCGCCCCGGGCGCCGTCACGGTCTCGGTGCTCAACGGCTCCGGCGTCTCGGGCCAGGCCGGCGACACCGGCGACGCCCTGACGGCGCTGGGGTTCCACGTCGTCGGCGTGGGCGACTCCCCCCCAGTCGGCGCGGAGGCAGAGACGGTGGTGTACTTCGCCAAGAAGACCGCCGCCGACCAGGCGGCGGCCCAGGCCGTGGCGAGATCCCTGTCCGGTGCCGTGGTGACCGCACTCGGCCCCACCACCGACGGCGCGGACGTGACCGTGGTCACCGGCACGCAGTTCGCCGTGGACAGCCCGCCCGCCGCGGCGACGTCGACGACCGGCACCACGGCGACCACGACGGCCTCGACGTCGTCGTCCTCGTCGGGAGCGTCGACCACTGCGGCCTTCCAGGCCCCTACGGCCGCGGTGACGCCACTGCAGCCCTGGGACCCCCGGGCCTGTCCGGCCTGACCTCCGTCCCCCGTCGGGCCTGCTACGGGCCCGTGCCTGTGACCTGGCACGTCGTCCCAGGTCACAGGTGGATTCCGGTGCGCCACCTCAGCTGGCCCCGCCCCGGCCGATCGACGGCGCACGTCACCTTCCCGGCGGTCAGTCCATCCGTACCGTCGTGCACGAATGACGGTACGGCGGAGCACCACTCCGCCGGGCGGAACGTCGGACGGGGTGGTCGTGTGCCGGTCGTGGCACCCCCCGTGGCAGGCCGGTGCACGCACGGTGCGCCACGTCAGCCGGTACGGGCAGCCCGGCAGGTACGCTGCAGGTAGGACCATGTCAGGAAACCCCAGGTGATCCGCCCACGAGGTGGAACGACGCGCCGGGGCGGCGACGGTCGGGCGGAGCCGTCGGCTCTGTCGGCCGAGTCGGTCGGGACGCAGCTGCAGCGGGCGCGGACCGAGCGCGGCCTCGACCTGCTGACCGTCCACGACCGCCTGGGCCGTCCGATCACCCAGATCGAGGCGCTCGAGCACGACGACCTCGAGGCGCTGCCCGACGAAGCGCTCGCCCTCTCCACGCTGCGCCGCTACGCCACCCTGCTCGGGCTGGACGAGGACGAGCTCTCCGCCCGCTTCGTCGCGCAGCGTCAGGCTTTCGGCGACCTGACCGCCACCCGCGCCACCCCTGCCGTTACCAGCGTGGTGGCGGCGGTCACCACCGGTCCGGACCACCTGCGAGCCTTCACCGAGACCGGTGAGGTCCCCCAGGTGGGTGGACGCATGACGTCGGCCTCGGGCGCCTCGGGGAACTACAAGTACCAGGTCTCGACCGGTCCGCCGACGGGCACCTTCCCGGTCGTCCCCCGGTCCGAATTGCGGGCAGGTCGGCGTCAGGTGGCCCGGGCCCGCCGCCGTATGAAGGCGCCCGGCTGGCTGAAGGCGCTCACCTGGATCGTCGGCGTCCTGGTCCTGGTCGTGGCCGTCGGATCGGTCCTACTGGCCGTGCGGCCGAGGGTCCTGGCGAACGCCCACATCCTGCGCGTCGTGCCAGCCAGCTCGGCGTCGTCGACCGGTGGGGCCTCCTCCACCACTCCCACGACTCCGCCCGCGCCCCGCCAGGCGTTCCCCGTGCAGCCCACCGGCACCACGGACACGAGTGCGTCCTACACCGTGGCGACGTCCAACTTCGACGTGGTGGTGGCGACGTCCGGGCCCTGCTGGGTGCAGGTGACCAGCTCTTCGTCGGCCGTGCCCCTGGTCAGCGGCGTGCAGCAGGCCGGCCAGGTCCTGACCTACCCGGCCAAGGGGACGATGACCGTCGAGGTCGGGTCGTCCGCGGTCATCGTCGGCATCAAGATCAGGGGGAAGAGCGCCTTCACGGACGTGCCGAAGGTGGTTCCCTTCACGTACACCTTCGCCGCCGCCTGACCGGGGGCCGGCACCTCAGTAGTCGACCGGCGTGAGCGTCGTGCCGGCCGCCTCGTACGAGGCGTCGAGCTCTGCGTCGACACGGGCGGTGCGGCGTCCCTCGACCCGCAGCCACTGCAGGAAGATCGGGATGAGGGCGAGGAAGGTGA
>CAZULR010000141.1:0-6633 GCA_964621235.1 uncultured Acidimicrobiaceae bacterium | reverse complement strand
CTCCGTTAGAAAGCAGCGATGACGACCGAGCACCAGAGGTCGGCGGCGCCCGCAGCACCCGACGCGGTCCTGCGGGCGCTGGCTGATCCTCACCGTCGCAGGATCCTGCGGCTGGTCCAGCACTCCGAACTCCCCGCCGGGCAGATCGCCTCGCACTTCGAACTCACCCAACAGGCCGTCAGTCTGCACCTCACCGTCCTCAAGCGGGCCGGGCTGCTGGCCGAGCGCCGCGAGGGGACCCGCCGGCTCTACTCGCTACGGCCCGAGTCGCTCCAGCCGCTACGGAGTCTCCTGGACGAGTTCTGGCCCGATGCGCTCGCCCGCCTGAAGCAGACTGTCGAGCACGACCACCCCCGCACCGAGAGGAGTTGACCGGCATGATCAGCGCGAGCGTGCGGATCGCCGCACCACCCGACGTCGTGTTCCCCTACTTCACCGACTCTCAGCTCATGGTCACATGGATCGGGGATCAGGTCGACCTGGACGCCCGACCCGGTGGACGGTTCGCGGTCGATTTCGGAGCGGTCTCCACCCGGGGCTGCTTCGTCGAGGTAGAGCCACCCCATCGGGTGGTCTTCACCTGGGGTGTCCCCGATGATCCCGACATGCCATCCGGCAGCAGCACGGTCGAGGTGGCGCTCGTCGCCGACGGCGACGACACCGTGGTGAACCTCACCCACCGTGATCTCCCGGAGGACCGCGAGCCCACCCACCTCGAGGGCTGGGAGCGCTGCCTGGCCGAACTCGCCGCGGCGGTCCGCCCCTGACGTCGGCGGGACGGTCGTCCGCTCCGGCCCACGACCGGTTGCCTCAGCGGGTTCCCCGCCCTGCGACGGGCGATCCCCGGCCCACTCAACGGCCGATCGTGGTGGTGGTGCACCCGTCGGCCATCGGGTCTCCACGGAGTCGGGCCCGGATCCACGCCAGGCTCTGGGGAAGCGCCGCCGTGCGCACCGCGAAGTGCCCGACGCCCGGATAGGTGTCGAGATCGATCCGGGCGTGCGCGGCACAGGCGTGCCCGACGAAGGCGATCGTCGTATCGGGCCGCACGAGCGTGTCGGCGAGGCCCTGGGCAACCAACAGCGGCACCGGTTGTTCCGCGGGGGAGGGGTCGTTGGCGGTGAACGCCTCGGACCACCCCGGCGTCGTGGCCGGATTCCTCGACAGGAACCGGTGCTGGAGCACGAGAACACCGGGGAGATCGACGAGGCCCTGGGCGGTGTCCTCCACGCAACCCCGACTGAGCTGCGCGACGACGGGCGCCGTGCCGGGCTCGAGGATCTCGCCGGCCGAGAGGTCGGGGTAGGTGTGCGTCCATCCGGTGATGGCCAGCGCCGTGAGGACGACACCGGCGCTCTCGTGGACGTCCGCGGCCAGGAGCTGGCTCAGGTCGGTCGGCGGCGCCATGGCGACCGCTCCCACCAGGTGGAGTCCGGGAGCATACGTAGGGGCCAGTTGCGTGGCGAAGAGCACGGCGTGGCCTCCCTGCGAGTGGCCCATGAGTACGACCGGGACCTCGGACGGTCCTCGATCCACCGACTCGGCGGCACGGACGCTGTCCAACACCGCGCGGCCCTCGCTGTCCCCGACGAGATACGGATGGATGCCGGGCGTTCCCAGACCGGGATAGTCGGTGGCCACCACCACGTCCCCCTGGGCCACGAGGTCCTGGAGCAGGGGGATCCGGCCGATGCCCGCGTCGGGCCCGAGCGACGGTGCGCACCGCGGGACGACGCCCGTGGTGCCGTGGGCCCAGGCGATGATCGGGCGACCACCCGCCGGTGCCGCACCGGTCGGCACGGCGATGACCCCAGACACGGCGATCGGGCGACCGGTCCCATCGGTCGACGCGTAGAGGATCTTCGAGACGGTGGCACCTCCGAGGTCGGTCGGCACCGCCGACATCCCGAGGATCGACCCGGGCGCTCCGAGGGGTGCCGTGGCGGGCAGGTCGTAGAAGGCGTCGGGGCTCGCCGGCTCGACGGCCCACACGAACGCCGACACGCCTCCGGCGAGGACGAGGACCACCAGTCCGAGCACGATCAGCCAGCGCCGCCCGCGATGGGACCGTTGCGGTGCCGCCGCGGTCGGCCCGCTCCCCACCGGCATCCCGTCCCTAGGTGACCGACGCCCCTCGCGAGCCATGCACTCCTCCTTCCTTCGCCGTGGCCCAGCTGCTCACGTCCCGGCCACCAGACTGTTGCCGTCGCGTCCGATCCGCAAGCCTGGCGGGGGGTCAGCCCAACGTCGTCAGCACGTTCCGGGTGATGCGTTCGATCTGCGGATCCCGGGCGGCCAGACCGTGGGCCCAGTCAGTCGAGCCCGACGTCACCACGGTCGCTCCCGCGGCGTTGGTGTAGGCGCCCAGCACCGCGTGGCCGTGCCGGATCCGCTCGATCGCCGCCGCGTCACGCGTCCCGAACACCCGAGACGCCAAGTACTCCAGCTCGCTCGGCTCCCCCGGCTTCGGCGGACGGGGCGCGGTCTCGCGGGTGAAGTGCTGCGTCGGGCACGTCCCGAGGATCTCGAACGTCGACGGCGTCCCGTCCTCGCCGGTCGCGTACGGCAGGCCGTCGCGATAGGTGAACGCGCACCCGTCGCACTCGTAGCCGACCACGGTCGCACCCGCGCCGAGCACGTCGCCGTAGCCGAGACCGGTGCCGTCGAAGAGCCAATGGCCGGGACGGTGGACGGTGTAGCCGCCGAGCCCGGCCGTCACGTTGCGGCCGATCCGGTGGTAGCCCCCGCGGGTGAACGAGACCCCGGTCATGAGGTTCTCCGGACGGGCGAGGAGCACGTCGGACCAGAGCGTCGTGACCTCCGTCTCCCGGGCGGTGCCGAGCAGCGGATCGTTCTTCCAGAAGCCCTTGAACCCGACCAGGACATCGTGATCGTCCCCTTCGCCCCGCACCTGCCACAGCGATGTGTTGCCCGAGAGGAAGGCGGCGTTGCCACCCCTGGCGATGAACGCCTCCACCGTGTCCCGCATCCCCTTCGTCCAGTACTCGTCGTGGCCGACGGACAGGTAGAGGTGGGCGTCGTCGAGGACTTCGGGGTGCTCGCCGAGATCCGCGTTCGTGCACACGCCGATCTCGAACCCTTCACGCTCGGCCCACTCGAGGAAGGGCTGCTCCCAGTCGGGCCAGCCCGCCGACCCCGCCCAGCCCGACAGGTGGTTGATCTGGAGGTAGCCGACGTGGGCGGCATTCTGGGGATCGGGTGCGCCCGTCCCGGTCACCCGGCGTCCCCGGCCCGGTGGCTTGTGGAGGTAGCCCGCCGCCATCGGCCGCTGCAGGGCGACCTGCGTGCCGCCGTTGTAGAGGTTCTGGCCGCCGAAGTCGTTGTAGGCGTGCCAGGTGTTGGTGGCGAGCGCCAGCACCACCTGCGCCCCGGACGACGGCCGGACCACGAAGAACGCACGGTCGCGCCGCACCTTGTCCCCGACGTCGATCTCCAGGACGACCTCGTAGTAGCCCGACCGCCACTGCGGCTCGACCTCGAGCGTGAGCGCCACGGGCCACCTGCACCCGTTGGCGGAGGCGTCGGCCGGGGTGGCGTGCTCCCCGGCGGCGACGGCGTCCGCCCGGACCACGACCTCACGTCGGGCACCGACCCGCGCCACCTCGACCCGCACCGGTCGCCCGCCGGACGACGACAGGTGCAGTCCGACCGAGTCCCCGCCGCGCGCCGACTGCGGCCAGCAGTAGCCCGTGACCACCTCTCGTGCCATCCGCCGACCCTAACTGGGGTGGATCGGGTGGCGCCGCCCGGAGCGGCCCCGGGGCGACGGCGCCACCGTTTCCCCCCGGGGGGCAGACGTGGTTTCCTGGGGACCGGCCGAGTACGGGAGGATCCGTCATGCAGCACGTCACGTTGGGAGCCCTGGACGTCGGGCGCATCGGATTGGGCTGCATGGGCATGTCCTTCGCCTACGCCGGGGCCGGAAGCGACGACGCCGAGTCCGTCCGCACCATCCACCGGGCGCTCGACCTCGGCGTCACCCTCGTCGACACCGCCGAGGTATACGGTCCGTACACGAACGAGGAGCTCGTGGGCCGCGCCATCGCCGGTCGCCGCGACGAGGTCGTGCTCGCCACCAAGTTCGGATTCATCTCTCACGCCAACGGGGGTCCGGGAACGCTCGACAGCACGCCCGCCAACATCCGGCTCGCCGTGGAGGGCTCACTCCGGCGGCTCGGGACCGACCACATCGATCTCTACTACCAGCACCGGGTCGACCCGTCCACGCCCATCGAGGACACCGTCGGCGCACTCGCCGAACTGGTGGCCGAGGGCAAGGTCGGCCACATCGGCCTTTCGGAGGCCTGGGTCGGCACGATCCGCCGGGCCCATGCCGTCCATCCCATCACCGCTCTGCAGTCGGAGTTCTCGTTGTGGACGAGGGACCCACAGGCCGAGGTGCTTCCGGTCCTGTCCGAGCTGGGCATCGGGTTCGTCCCCTACTCGCCGCTGGGGCGCGGGTTCCTCACCGGTGCGATCCGCTCCGTGGAGGACATCGGCGAGGGTGACTCCCGCAGGGACAACCCGCGCTTCGTCGGTGACCACTTCGAGCACAACCGACGCATCGTCGACGAGGTCGAGGCCATCGCCACGGATGTCGGGGCGACGCCGGCGCAGGTGGCGCTCGCCTGGCTCCTGGCCCAGGGCGACCACATCGCACCGATCCCCGGCACCAGGCGGGTCACCCGGGTGGAGGAGAACATCGCCGCCGACACCGTGATCCTCAGCCCCGAGCAGGTCGAGCGGCTCGACGAGCTTCCGGCCCCGCTCGGGGACCACCACAACGAGGCCCAGATGCGGATGCTCGAGCGCTGAGCGGGGTCAGACGCTCCCGGCGGGCACCGGATCGGTGGCGGGCACTCCGACCGGGGGAACGTCGACCTCCACCCCGAGATGGGGAACGACCCGGTCGAGCCAGCGCGGCATCCACCAGTTGGCCGGGCCGAGCAGCTCCATGACCGACGGCACGAGCACCATCCGCACCAGCGTGGCGTCGATGAGGATGGCGGATGCCAGACCCAGGCCGAAGACCTTCAGGACGTGGAGCGGGTCGCCGAAGACGAAGGACCCGAACACGAAGATCATGATGGCCGCCGCTGCGGTGATCACCCGGGCCGTCTTGGCCAGACCGTCGGCCACCGCGGTCGAGTTGTCGCCCGAGAGGCGCCACTCCTCACGGATGCGCGACAGCAGGAAGACCTCGTAGTCCATGGACAGACCGAACAGGATGGTGAACATCATCAGCGGGATCCACGGGTCGATCGGACTGGTGGTCCCGATGCCGAAGAACCCGCCGAGCCAGCCCCACTGGAAGACGGCCACGATCACACCGTAGGAGGCGGCCACCGACAGGAGGTTCACAATCACCGCCTTGACCGGGATGGCCACCGACCGGAACACGGCCATGAGCAGCAGGAACGACAGCAGCAGAACCGTGCCGATCACCCAGGGAAGCCGGTTCGACAGGTAGGTGGCGGCGTCGACCGACCCCGCCGTCTCCCCACCCACGTAGGCCTGCACCCCGGAACCGGCTGTGACTTCCGGGATCGCCCGGTCGCGCAGAGTGTGGACCAGGGCCTCGGTCTGGGCCGCCTGGGGAGCGGTGGTCGGGTAGGCCACGATCACGGCGGCGTTGCCAGACGTGCTGACCTGGGCCGGGCTCACGAAGGCGACGCCGGGTGTCGCACGGACGGCGGCGTCGAGCCGCTCCACGGTCGCCTGCCTGCCGGCGGGGACGTCGGCGACGATGACCAGCGGACCGTTGAACCCGGGCCCGAACCCGGTGGCCAGGGCATCGAAGGCCTGGCGCGTCGTGGTCGACGCCGGGTCGTTGCCGGCATCGGTGAACGCCTGGCGCATCGAGAACATGGGGAGCGCCAGACACACCAGCGCGAGCACCGCCCCCACCAAGAAGAGTGCGGGATGCCGCTGGATGCTTCGGCTCCACCGGTACCAGAAGCCCCGCTCGTCAGGTTCCGCGCCGCTCTGCAGCAGCCGCTTGATGGCGAGGTTGTCGATGGCACGACCGGCGAAGCCGAGCATGGCCGGCAGCAGCGTCATCGCGGCCAGCATGACCAGGACCACCGCGGAGATGGCACCGATGGCGAGTCCACGCATGAACGGGAGCTGCAGCAGGAAGAGTCCGAGCAGCGACAGGATGACCGTGGTCCCGGCGAAGACGACGGCCCGGCCAGAGGTGGCGAGCGACACCGCCACCGCGCCGCGCGGGTCGCGGCCCTCGGCCAGTCCCTGCCGGAAGCGGGTGACGACGAACAGCGCGTAGTCGATGCCCACCCCGAGACCGATCATGGCCATGATCTCGGGGGCGAAGATCGGCGTCGTGACGACGTGGGTGAGGAGGTCGAGGACGGCGAACGCCACGGCGATCCCGAACAGGGCGGTCACGATGGGAAGGCCCATGGCCACCACCGAGCCGAAGGCCAGCAGCATGATGATGACGGCGGCCAGGATGCCGATGCCCTCGCTCGGGCCCGGCTTGGCCCCGGCGACCAGTCCGATAGCTTCGCCACCGAGCGCCACGTGGTACCCGGCCGTCTCGAAGGACTGTGCGGTGTCGATGACCTTCTGGATGTCGGCCGTCGGCAGGTCGCC
>CAZULR010000140.1:0-6660 GCA_964621235.1 uncultured Acidimicrobiaceae bacterium | reverse complement strand
CCCACCGGGAGGACGACGCACTCGTCGACTCCCTGGCGGCGCAGGGCATCGCCTATGTTCCCTACTTTCCGCTGGGTGGGTTCACCCCGCTGCAGTCGGGCACCCTCGACGCGGTGGCCCAGCGCCTCGGGGCCCGACCCCTGGCCGTGGCCTTGGCCTGGCTGCTCCAGCGCTCGCCCAACATCCTGTTGATCCCCGGCACGTCGTCACGCGCCCACCTCCGGGAGAACCTGTCCGGCGCCGGACTCGAATTCGACGAGGCGACCGTGGTCGAGTTGGACGGGATCGGCGCGTGACCGATCAGCTCGGCACCGCGGCGTAGCGTCCCACCGACCCCGATACCGACACCGTCGTCGCCCGGCCGGCCCGGCCCCGTCTCGACCGGCGGACGGTCGACCGACGGCGTCCCCAGTGCGGTCGGATCTCACGCGGGCATCGGCACCCGGACGAACCGACCGACGTGATCGCGGAGACCCACCGGTCACACCGTCCGCGGATCGCCGACGGTGCCGGGGCCGCCCCGGGGGATCCCGATGTTTCCGACGACCCGCTCGTGGCGACCATCTCCGGCCGACACGGTGGGCCGGTACAGGCTTGCTCCCATCGAAGGAAGGAGAGAGCAATGAACGGTCGGTCGGCGACGGTTGTCGGAATCATGTGTGTAGGAATCGGCCTGGCCGGATGCTCGTCATCCTCGACATCGACCTCGACCACCGCCGCCAAGGCGGCCACGACGACCACGACCACGCCGACCAGTACGACCGCGGCCCGCACCGGGCTCGCCACACCCCAGGCCGTGGGCGCTGCGTACGTCACGGCGATCAACACGAAGAATTTCTCGGGCTTCTGCGCCATCGCCGCGCCGGGTCAGGAGGAGAACTGCACCAACGACGTCTCGGCCATCACCTCGGGTCAGGCGACGTTCAGCAACTGGGCGCTCGGGACGGTCACCACGCAAGGGGACCAGGCCATCATCAACTTCACCGGGACCGCGTGCTCGGGGGAGCAGTGCGCCAGCAACGGCGATGCCAACAGCGCCCAGAGCGACGGGACCAGCTTCGCCAAGGCCTTCGCCGCCGCGAACAACTCCAACAGCTCCGATTCAACCCCGTTCGCCACCGCCGCGGTCCGTGTCAACGGCCAGTGGTACGCATCGGGGTTCTGACACGGACCTCCGAGGGGGCACCGGTAGGCTCGGTGGCGATGCCGACCACGCTCTCGCCGCACGTGCCCGACCTGCGGGTCGCACCGTCCATCCTCTCGGCCGACTTCGGCAGCCTGGCCGATGCGGTCGACCGGGTCGCCCCGGGCACCGACTGGCTGCACGTGGACGTCATGGACGGCCACTTCGTCCCCAACCTCACGATCGGCCCGCCCGTGGTCGCGTCGTTGCGCGCCCACAGCGACCTGTTCTTCGACACCCACCTCATGATCACCGACCCGGCCCGGTACCTCGAACCCTTCCGTGACGCCGGGTCGGACGGCTGCACGGTGCACGTCGAGGTGGGGGAGACCGCCGCGCTGTGCGCCCAGATGCGCGACCTCGGCCTGCGGGTGGGTCTGGCCGCCAACCCCGACACCCCGTTCGAGGCACTCGAGCCATATCTGCACCTGGTCGACCTCGTGCTGTGCATGACGGTGTTCCCGGGCTTCGGCGGGCAGTCCTTCATCGCCGACGTGCTGCCAAAGGTGGCCCAGGTGCGCGGTGCCGCAGATGCCGCCGGCCTGACGCTCGATGTCGAGGTCGACGGCGGCATCGACGAGCGGACCGTGGTGGAGGCCGCCCGGGCGGGAGCGAACGTGTTCGTCGCCGGCTCGGCCGTGTTCAACCGGGAGGACCCGCTCGGGGCGATGGGCACCCTTCTGCGGGCCGCCACCGACGAGCGCGCCGGAGCGCGGCCCTGAGCATCGACGCGCCCGGCGACGCCGACACCGGATGGATGCTGCGGGCGGTCGAGGTCGCGCAGTGGGTCCACGGCCGGACGTCGCCCAACCCTTGGGTGGGAGCGGTGCTCGTGCCCCCGCCCGCCGACGGCAGCCCGTCGGCATGGTTCACCGGGGCGACCGCTCCCCCGGGGGGGCCGCACGCCGAGGTCGCCGCCCTGGCCGCGGCCGGTGACCGGGCCAGGGGTGGGACTCTGTATGTCACCCTCGAGCCCTGTGCCCATCACGGGCGCACGCCGCCCTGCACCGACGCCGTGCTGGCCGCCGGTGTGGCCCGGGTGGTTATCGCCATGACCGACCCCGACCCGCAGGTCGACGGACGGGGCATCGCCGCCCTCCGCTCCGCCGGCGTCGAGGTCGACGTGGGTGTGGCCGCCGAGGTGGTGACCGAGCAGCTGGCGCCCTACGTCGCCCACCGGCGGACCGGACGGCCGTGGGTCGTGCTCAAGCTGGCGGCCACGCTGGACGGTCGCATCGCGGCGCCCGACGGGACGAGCCGCTGGATCACATCCGAGGAGGCCCGCCTGGACGCCCACCACCTCCGGGCGGTGTCCGACGCCGTGATCGTGGGGGCGGGGACCGTGCGGGCCGACGACCCCGCGTTGACGGTGCGCCTGCCCGAGGGCGACCCGTGGGCGCGCGGTCCCGGTGAGCAGCCCGTCCGCGTGGTGCTGGGGCGGGCACCGGAAGGTGCGGCAGTGCTCCCGGCGCTGGAGCTCGACGGGCCGCTGGAGACGGTGCTCGACGAGCTCGGCTCCCGGGGGATGGTGCAGGTCCTCGTGGAGGGCGGCGCCACGGTGGCCCACGACTTCCACGCCCGGGGACTGGTGGACCGCTACGTCCTCTACCTGGCGCCCGCCCTCTTCGGCGGCGACGACGCCCGACCGCTGTTCGCCGGGCCGGGGGCGGCCACCATCGGTGCGCTGTGGCGGGGGGAGGTCCGCTCGGTGACTAGCCTGGGACCCGACGTCCGGGTGGAACTGGCTCCCCCCGCCCCGCCCGTCTGACCACGGGGACGCACCGCACGACCAGGACGCCAGGCACCACCGGACAACACGAGGGAGACACGGGTTCGATGCCCTTTGCAGCAGTCGAGGACGCGATCGAGGCAGTCGGGCGGGGAGAGATCGTCATCGTCGTGGACGACGAGGACCGTGAGAACGAGGGCGACCTGATCATGGCCGCCGACGCGGTCACCCCGGAGAAGATCGCCTTCTTCCTGGCCCACACGTCCGGCCTCATCTGCGTCCCCCTGACCCCCGAGCGGGTCGAGCAGCTCGACCTCCCCCTCATGGTCTCGGCCAACACCGAGGTCCAGCGCACCGCCTTCACGGTCAGCGTCGACTACCGCCACGGCACCACCACGGGGATCTCGGCCGCCGACCGCTCGGCCACCATCCAGGCCCTGGTCGACCCCCACACGCGGCCGACGGACCTCAACCGGCCGGGCCACATCTTTCCGCTGCGCTACCGGCCGGGCGGCGTGCTGAAGCGGGCGGGCCACACCGAGGCCGCCGTCGACCTCGCCCGGGCGGCGGGCCTGTCGCCTGCCGGCGTGCTGTGCGAGGTGGTCAGCGAGGACAAGGCCACCATGGCCCGGCTGCCCGAGCTCGAGGCGTTCGCCAAGAAGCACGGCCTCCACCTGATCTCCATCGCCGACCTGATCCGCTACCGGCGTCACAAGGACAAGCTCGTGCGTCGCATCGCCGACGCACGCATCCCGACGGACTTCGGCGAGTTCACCGCCTACGCCTACGAGTCGGTGCTCGACGGCGAGCACCACGTGGCGCTCGTCAAGGGTGACGTCCGGGGCCAGGAGAACACACTCGTCCGGGTGCACAGCGAGTGCCTGACCGGCGACGTCTTCGGGTCGCTGCGCTGCGACTGCGGCCCGCAGCTCCACGGCGCCATGCAGGCCATCGACGAGAACGGGAGCGGTGTGCTCGTCTACCTGCGCGGCCACGAGGGGAGGGGCATCGGCCTGGCCCACAAGCTGCGCGCGTACAACCTGCAGGAGGAGGGTTTCGACACCGTCGACGCCAACCTCGAGCTGGGCCTGCCGGCCGACTCCCGCGAGTACGGCATCGGGGCGCAGATCCTGGTCGACTTGGGCGTCACCACGATGCGCCTGATGACCAACAATCCCACCAAGTACGGCGGCCTCGAGGGCTTCGGCCTCGACATCGTCGAACGGGTGAACATCCAGCCCGTCCCCACCCCGGAGAACATCGAGTACCTCCGGACCAAGCGCGAGCGCATGGGCCACCTCCTGGAGGGACTCGATGACGTCCTCTGACGAGACGCTGCTGCCCGGCGACGCCAAGTCGCGCGCGGCCGCCCGCGTCGGCTCGTCACTCGATCCCGTCGAGCTGGTTCCGGGAGCGGTCCGGGACATCCGGGTGGGCTTCGCCTGTGCCGAGTTCAACGGTGGCATCACCGACCGCATGCTGACCGGCGCCCTCGACGAGCTCGAACGGGCCGGCAGCGACCTGGGTGCCGTGGTGGTCTCCTGGGCGCCCGGCGCCTTCGAGCTCCCACTGGTCGCCCGCGGCCTTGTCGCCTCGGGGCGGGTCGACGCCGTGGTGGCCCTCGGGGCGGTCATCCGCGGCGACACCGGCCACTACGACTTCGTCGCCGGCGAGTGTGCGTCGGGCCTGCAACGGGTGCAGCTCGACACGGGCCTGCCGGTGGTGTTCGGGGTGCTCACGACCGACACGGTCGAACAGGCCCTCGTGCGCTCGCTGCCCGACGGGTCCAACAAGGGGGCAGAGGCGGCGCGCACCGCGCTCGAGACGGTCGCCCTCCTGCGGGGCATCGAGGACCTACCGAGCGCGCAGCGGGTCGGTTTCACGGTCGGAGGACGCTGAGCGTGCTGAGGCTCGTACTCCCCAAGGGCTCGCTCGAGAACGCCACGCTCGACCTCTTCGCCGAGGCGGACCTGGGCGTCAGCCGGTCGTCGAGCGTCGACTACCGGGCCTCCATCGACGACCCGCGCGTCGACGACGTCCGGATCCTCCGTCCCCAGGAGATCCCGCTCTACGTGGCGGACGGACTGTTCGACATCGGCATCACCGGACGCGACTGGATCGAGGAGCGGGGGAGCGCCGTCACCTCCCTCGGCACGCTCCAGTACTCGAAGGCCACGGCCAACCCGATCCGGGTGGTCCTGGCCGTGCCGGCGGACTCCGCGGTGACGTCGGTGACCGACCTGGCGGCCACGGCCACCGGGCCGGGCGGCGCCCTGCGGGTGTCGACCGAGTACCCGGAGCTGACGAGCCGGTACCTCGAGTCCCACGGTGTCAAGGCCGAGGTCAGCCTCTCCTACGGCGCCACCGAGGCGAAGGTGCCCGACATCGCCGACTGTGTGGTCGAGATCACCGAGACGGGCCGGGCCCTGCGGGCCGCCGGGCTGAAGATCGTCGAGACCCTGCTGGTGTCCCACACCGAGTTGATCGCCAATCCCGTGTCGGCCGCCGATCCGGACAAGCGGCACGCCATGGAGCAGCTGCTCACCCTCCTCCAGGGGTCGCTCGAGGCCCGCGGCAAGGTGCTCGTGAAGCTGAACGTGGCCGCCGAGCAGCTGCCCGGCGTCATCGAGGTCCTGCCGTCCCTGCGCTCTCCCACCGTCTCCGAGCTCTTCGGGGGCGGGGGGTTCGCGGTGGAGACCGTGGTGCGCAAGTCGGAAATCAACGTGCTCATCCCGGCGTTGCGGGACCGCGGCGCCACCGACATCATCGAGCTGGCCCTGTCCAAGATCGTCCATTGACGGGACCTCGGTGAACTCCCCGCTCCCCGCCGGTCCGAACGACCTCGTCCCCGTCGGCGCGGCCACCCTGCTGGGCACCGTCGTGGAGTTCGACGAGCCCCGTGGACTCGGCACCGTGCTGTGCGGCAGCCGGAGTGTCCCGTTCCACTGCACGGCCATCAGCGACGGGACGCGCACGATCGCCGTCGGCACCGAGGTCGCCGTGCGGATCGCCGCCGGACGCCTGGGCCGCCTCGAAGCCCGGGTCGTGCAACCACTTCCGCACGCACCACCACCCGAGCCCGACGCCGTCGCGTCGGGCCGAGCCGGATCTGGAGTGCCGGAGCAGGTCGGGCGCGAAGCGGTCGACGAGCGCCCCGGGACTACCGTCCCGGACGGGCCTGCGGTCAGTCCGGTCAGTCCGGTCGTTCCGGTCGTTCCGGTCGTTCCGGCCGGTCAGCCGGCGGTCGGGTCGACGTCGGTGCCATCGGTGGCCCCCGCCCCGGCATCGCCGTTCGCCCGCATCCCGTCCGGACCCCCGGGCGCGTCGACCTCCGGTGGCCCGGACGCCGAGCCGAAGCCCGATCCTGAACCCGAGGCGGAGCCAAACGCCGAGCCCGATCCCCCGATCCCGTTCCCCGAACCCGAGCCGTCCATTCCGTTCCCCAGTCCAGCACCGCCGCCGCCCGAGCCCTCGATCCCGTTCCCCGAGCGGCCGCCGCTGTCCCCTGAGCCCACGACCCCGTCACCGGAGCCGTTGTCGGACCCCCCGCTTCCCTCTATCTCGGACCCCCCGCTCCGACCTTCCCTCGGCCGGTCCGGTCCCGTCCCGTCCGGGGAGCCCACGCCGGTCACGGGCACACCGGTGACACCTCGCGGGTCGGCCTCGACGCCTGCGCCGGCGGCGGACGAGGAGGGGGACGACGACGACTCGTCACCCCACCCGAACTTCTGGTCGCCGTTCTCACGCT
>CAZULR010000139.1:0-6671 GCA_964621235.1 uncultured Acidimicrobiaceae bacterium | reverse complement strand
GGGTGGCGTTCTCGACGAGGTTGGCCATCACCCGCTCGAACCGGCGCTTGTCGACGCGCAGACGGAGGCCCCCGACCCCGGGACCCACCTCCACCGGGAACGTGACCGGCCGGCGCACGCCGTCCTCGTCGACCGGTGCGGCGGCCGCCACGGCCCGACGGACCAGCTCGCCGGGATCGACCTCGTCGAGGGAAAGCTCGGCGGACCCGGCGTCGAACCGGGAGATCTCGAGCAGGTCGTCCACCATCCTGGTGAAGCGCCGGAGGTCGCCGTCGAGGAGGTCCAACGCACGCTGTGCGCGTGGGGCGAGCTCCTCGCGGTGCCCTTCGATCACCGAGACCGTGGCGGCCAGGGTGGTCAGGGGCGACCGCAGCTCGTGGCTGACGTCGGAGGTGAAACGCGCCTCGCGTTCGATCCGGTCCTGGAGGTTGGCGGTCATCCGGTTGAACGCCGAGGCGAGCTCCTCGAGATCGGCGTCGTCGCCGGCGTCGACCCGCGTGTCGAGCTGGCCGTCGGCGATGGCTACGGCGGCGTCGGTCAGGCCCTCGAGCGGCCGCAGCGCCCGGGAGCTGGCCCAACGACCGACCGCGGCGCCCGCCAGCGTCGTCACCAGGGCAGCACCGGCCAGTGCGAAGGCCAGGGCCCGGAGCGTGCCGGCCAGCTCGTCCAGGGAGAAGACTTCGAAGTAGGCGGCCCGGACCGCCGGCAGCGGCACGCCGATGACCTCCTGGGTCGAGCCGGCGAGGGTGAAGCGCTGGGTGGCCGGTGTACCGGACAGCACCAGGGCGCGCTCGTCGGCGGGGATGGCGCTCTGGCCCACGGAGATCGACGTCGCGTACCACTGGCCACCGGTGCGCAGGACCGAGCGCGAGCCGGGCAGTGTGTCGACCGACTCGACGAGCTGGGTGACGTCGGTGGCGGGGGAGCGGAGGGCGTTCTGTACGAGGGCGGCATTGGCGAACGCCTGGCGCTGCTCGGCGGCCTGCCGCTCACTCAGGAAGGTGGCCCGGGCGGTGAAGTACGTGATCCCAGCCATGAGCGCCGACAGTCCGAAGGCGGCCACGGCGAACGCCAGGGTGACCCGGGCCCGCAGTCCCAGCCGCCCGGACAAGCGGGTGCGGCGGGCCCGGGGAGCATCCGACGACCCGGTGGCCCCGGTGTCCGGAACATCGGCCACGCGTCAGACCGCCAGCTTGTAGCCCATGCCCCGCACGGTGAGGATGAAGCGGGGGGTGGCGGGATCGGGCTCGACCTTGGTGCGCAGGCGTCGGACGTGGACGTCGACGAGTCGGCCGTCGCCGAAGTAGTCGTAGCCCCAGACGCGCTCCAGCAGCTGCTCGCGGCTGAGCACCTTGCCCGGATGGTTGGCGAGTTCGCACAGCAGACGGAACTCGGTCCGGGTGCAGTGGACCTCCTCGCCGGCCCGGCGCACCACGCCCGCGTCGGGCTCGATCTCGACATCGCCGAAGCTCAGGACGGCGGAAGTGCCGTCTTCCGCTCGCGAGCGGCGGAGCAGGGCACGGATGCGTGCCGCGAGCTCCTTGGCGACAAAGGGCTTGGTGACGTAGTCGTCGGCCCCGGCCTCCAGCCCGGCCACCACGTCGTGGGTGTCCGAGCGGGCGGTCACCATGATGACGGGGACGGTCGAGACCCGTCGGAGTGCCCGGCACGTCTCGAATCCGTCGATGCCGGGAAGCATCAGGTCGATGAGGGCCAGCTCGGATGGCTCGGTCGTGAAATGCGCGATGGCGTCCTCGCCGCTCCCCACGTCGTCGACGGTGTAGCCCTCGTCCTCGAGTGCCAGGCGCATCGACGATCGGATCCGCTCGTCGTCCTCGACGATCAGGATGCGACTCATGGCGCGATCATGACACGACCGCCCCGCCCGGAGCGGGCGGGGCGGTCGTCGGGACTGCGTTGTGGTTGCCGGGGCTCGGTGGCTACGACAGCCAGATCTGTTGGGGCCAGACGGCGCCGCCGATGAGGCCGAAGGCCTTGCCGCCGGCGGGCGTCGACGGATTGTTGAAGTTCTGGACGTTGGGCTGGGCGCCGATGGCCCACACCGTGCGGGCGTACCAGACGTAGGGGATGTCCTGGGACAGGAGCCGGTTCACCTGCTGGTAGGCGGAGACCTGCGTCGCTTTGTCGGTGGACTCCCGTCCCTGGAGCAGGGCCGTCTGCATGGCCGGGTCGGTGTTGCGGGCCATGTTGATGGCGAATCCGGGAGTGGACGCGTTGGTAGGCGTCCAGAAGATGTAATTGAGGTCGGGATTGACGGCACCGAACTGCCGCCAGGTGAGCGCCTCGTAGGCACCGGTCAGTGCGACGTTGATGATCGAGTCCTGGAGGATCGGCACCAGGGTGACCACCATGCCGGCACTCTGCAGCACCTGCTGCAGGTACTGGCCGATCTGGCTGCCCTTGGGGTCCGGAGTGTGTCCCAGGGTGAAGGCGACCGAGCCGCCCGAGGCCTTGACCTCGGAAACGAGCTGCTTGGCCTTGGCCAGGTTGTAGACCGGGTAGCCGTTGTCGGAGAGGTAGTACGGCGAGCCCGCCGTGAACACACCGTTGGTCGGCTCGGTCACCCCTCCGTCGATCACCTGGACGTACTGCTCCGACGACGTGGCGTAGGCCATGGCCTGGCGCAACTTCGCGTTGTTGAACGGGGCCTTGGACAAGTTGAGCTGGATGCAGGCCATGTCCGGCTCGCCGGCGACCACCTTGGAGTCGTCCACGTAGGCCAGCTTGGTGTTGTCGCGCAGCTGCGTGATGGTGGATCCGTTGTCCGAGTGGAGGATGTCGATGACGCCGGAGTTCAGACTGGCCAGGATCTGGTCGGGGTCGGGGATCGGCTTGTAGGTGATGCTGTCGAGGTAGGGCATCCCCTTACGCCAGTAGTTGGGGTTGCGGGTGGCGGTGAAGTGGCTGTTCGGGACCCACTCCTGGAAGACGAAGGGCCCGGTGCCGACCGGGTTGGTCTGACTGCCGGTGGCCAACCAGTTGGGCTCGGCGATGAAGGCGAACTGGCTGCCGATGCCGCCGCACAGGTAGTAGTTGAACGGGACCCAGGGGGTCTTCATGGTGATGGTGACGACCAGTGGACTCGTCACCACGATCGACTGGACCGGGGTGAGGGCGGGCCCGGTCAGCAGCGAGTGCTGGTGGGCGGTGAGATTGGCCGCCACTGCCGCGGCGTCGCAGGTGGCGCCGTTGTGGAACTTGAGGTTGTCCCGCATGGTGATGGTCCACACGGTGCCGTCGCTGTTGGAGGTGACGGATTCCGCCAGGTTCGGCTGGGGCTCGCCGTTGGTGTCGAGGATCATGAGCGTGTCGAACACCGTGCGGGCGTACATGATCCCGACCTCGTCGAACGTGCCCTGCGTCGGAGAGAAGCCCTTCTCTTCGGCGTCCACGCCGAAGGTGAGTGAACCGCCGGTCTTGGGGGTGGCCGACGAGACGCCGTTCGGGTGCGATCCGGTGGATCCACCTGCCGCGGTCGTCGAGCTCGAGCTCGAACCGGAGCTACCACAGGCCGCAAGCACGCTGCCGGCGGCGATTCCGGCGCCGGCGACGGCGCCCTTGGCAAGGAACGAGCGGCGGTCGATGCGGTCAGTCATGGTCCCCCTTTGGGCAGTGGCCCCGGCGGGTGCCGGTGCCAGTTCGATGCGGTGTTGCGTGCTGCATGGTCGGTGCACCCGCCGGACCTGACGTCCCCCTGCCCCCGTCACGCCCGTCGATGCCTCGGGCAGACGATAGTCCTCACCGGCTCCGGGCGCGGGATCATCGCGCCCTCCTGGCCGGTGCGTCCGACGGTCCGCCGGTCCGGGGTCGGTCCGCCGGTACGCTCACGACGTGGACTGGGACATCGAGGCCTACCGCCGCTCGGTCGCGGGCCTCTCGCCGGACACCGTGCGGGCGTACGCCTCCGACATCGGACGGTTCGCCGACTGGGCGGAGCGAGGCGGGGCCTCGGGTCCGTCCGACGTCGACCGGATCACCCTCCGCCGCTACCTCGCCTTCCTGGCGACCCGCCGCTACGCCAAGGCCACCATTTCTCGTACGGCGGCGTCGCTGCGGTCCTACTTCTCCTGGTGCGCCCGCCGTGGGCTGATCGGCGTGGACCCGTCGGTGCGGCTGTCCGCCCCGACGCCTGACTCCCGACTGCCCCGGGTGCTCGGTCAGGCCGAGCTCGATCGGCTCCTCGGTCCCGGTGGGGGACCGACCCGAGAGTCCCCCGACGACCCCGCCGCCGGCGGAGACGGCCCGGACGTGTCGCCCCGTGACGTCCGTGACGACGCAGTGCTCGAGCTGCTCTACGGGAGCGGGATGCGGGTCGCCGAGCTCTGCGGCCTCGACGTGGACGACCTCCAGCTGGACCGGGGCGTCGTCACCGTGACCGGCAAGGGGGACAAGCAACGCCAGGTACTGGTGCACGAGACCTGCGTGGCAGCGGTGCGTGCCTGGCTGTCCGGGCCCCGCGCGACCATGGTGACGCCGACGTCCCCGGGTGGCGCACTCTTCTACAACGGCCGCGGCAACCGGCTGGGCTCGAGGGACGTCCGGCGCATCCTCGACCGGCGTTCACCTGTGCCGACGCACCCGCACGCCCTCCGGCACACCTTCGCCACGCATCTCCTCGACGGGGGTGCCGACTTGCGCGTGGTCCAGGAATTGCTCGGACATGCCAGCCTCCAGACCACGCAGGTCTACACTCATGTCAGCAAGGAGCGCCTGCGTGCGGTGTACTCCGGAACCCATCCACGGGCCTAAGGGGAGAATTGGCGACGCAACTCGATTCGGCTGGGCACGGCATCGACTCGCTGTGGGCCGAGTACAAGAAGACCGGAGCGAAGGCCCTGCGCGATCAGCTGATCGTGCACTACGCCCCCGTGGTCAAGTACGTGGCCGGCCGCGTGTCGGTCGGACTGCCGCGCCACGTGGACGAGGCAGACCTCGCCAGCTACGGGATCATCGGCCTGATCGACGCCATCGAGCGGTTCGAGCCGGCTCGTAACATCAAGTTCGAGACCTACGCGGTGCCCCGGATCAAGGGCGCGATCATCGACGAACTGCGCTCCATCGACTGGGTGCCGCGCTCCGTCCGTGCGAAGGCCCGCGCCGTCGAGCAGTCGTACTCCAAGCTCGAAGCGAGCCTCCACCGGACGCCCACGGACGAAGAGGTGGCGACCGACCTCGAGATGACGCCCGAGGAGTTCCAGACCGCCCTGCGCAAGATCTCCTTCGTTGGCGTCGTCGCGCTCGACGAGGTCTTCCGGGGTGGGGACCATTCCGACCGGTCCACGCTGGGGGAGACCCTGCCCGACGCCACCGCCGGGCCGATGGACACCTTCGAGGTCAAAGAGACCAAGGAGGCCCTCGTCAAAGCCGTGGGCGAGATGGCCGAGCGCGAGAAGAGGGTCCTCACGCTCTACTACTACGAGGGACTCACCCTGGCCGAGATCGGCGACATCCTCGGCGTGACCGAGAGCCGTGTGTGCCAGATCCACACCAAGGCCGTGCTGCAACTGCGGGCCAAACTGGCCGATCGCCCCGAGGGAGCCGGCCGTGCGCTCGGGAGCGCCAAGGTGAACGCACCGGCGGCCGCCCGGGCCGCAGGCTGACCCGGCGCCTGGCGGCCGTACCGGGGTGCTCCGCACCCCGTGCGGACGAGGGTGAGACGTCTCGAGTGGAGCCCCCGCCCCGCGGGCACTAGCATGGCGTGGTCCCACCGACCGGTGGGGCACTCGAGCGGTACCAACTACGCACCCGGCCGCGTCCACGGTCGCCCCGCATTCCGGGGTGCTGCAGCCGGGCAAACCAACCGTCACAAGGAGCAGGAATATGGCCGTCATCTCCATGAAGCAGCTGCTGGGCGCGGGCGTCCACTTCGGACACCAGACCCGCCGGTGGAATCCCAAGATGCGCCGATTCATCATCGGCGAGCGCAACGGGATCTACCTGATCGACCTTGAGCAGACGCTCAAGGGCATCGAGGAGTCCTACGGGTACATCCGGGACCTCGTCGCCGGCGGCGGCACGATCCTCTTCGTGGGGACGAAGAAGCAGACCCAGGGCCCCGTGGCCGTCTACGCCGACGCCTGCGGTATGCCCTACGTGAACGAGCGGTGGCTGGGCGGCATGCTCACCAACTTCCAGACCGTCTCCACCCGGGTGAAGCGCATGAAGGAGTTCGAGGCCATGCAGAAGGCCGGCGACTTCGACGCGATGCCCAAGAAGGAGGCGCTGCGCCACAGCCGTGAGCTCGAGAAGCTCCAGCGCAACCTCGGCGGCATCCGCGGACTCGACAAGCTGCCGGACGCCATCTTCGTGATCGACACCAACAAGGAGCACATCGCGGTCACCGAGGCGAACAAGCTCGGCCTGCCGATCGTCGCCGTGGTCGACACTAACTGCGATCCCGACGTGATCACCCACGTGATTCCAGGAAACGACGACGCCATCCGCTCGGGCGCCCTGCTCTGCCGCGTGATCGCCGACGCCGTCACCGAGGGCCGGTTCATCGCCCAGAACCGTCCGGCTCCCACCCCGAAGGCGCCGGCCACGCCCGCCCCTGCCGCCGAGGCACCGCCAGCTCCGCCGGCTCCGGCTCCGGCTGCGGCCGCACCTGCCGCTCCGGCACCCGCAGCTGAGGCTCCTGCCGCCCCGGCACC